>NZ_JAIQXV010000034.1 GCF_020166415.1 Deinococcus multiflagellatus | reverse complement strand
GCTGGGGTCATACTCGAAGCTGTCGCCGCCGCTGTCGCGGTCAATTCCGGTAAAGCGGCTGTCCAGGCGGCCCACGGTCCGGTCCTGGTCACGCAGCAGCTCCTTGCAGAACCGCGCCAGGGTCACCCGCAGATCGCTGCGTAGAACAAATTCGGGGCTTAACCCGGTCAGTTCGGCGTAACGGCGCGCCACCCGCAGGCGCTCTGCGGCGCCCAGCCGCGCCCCGGCGTGCAGGGCGCGGGCGTACTCGCCGTCGGCAAATGCTTCGGCGTCGCGCAGCACGTCTGAGAGGGCGCGCTCCCCACTGAGCCGCCCGTGGTACCACGCGGTGGCGGCGGCGGTGGGCAGGTGCACCACGTACGGCAGGTCGTGACCCGGCGTGAAATCCACCGTCGAGAAATCCAGAATGGCGCTGACCAGCATGATGCCGTTCAGAAACAGGCCGTGGCGCTCTTGCAGGTAGCCGCTCAGGCCAGCGGCGCGGGTCGTGCCATAGCTCTCACCGATCAGGAACTTGGGGCTCAGCCACCGCCCGGCGCGGCTGGTCCACAGGCGGATAAAGTCCCCCACCGACTCAATGTCTTTCTGAAACCCGTGGTACTCCCCCGCCTTTTCGCCTTCGACCACCCGCGAATACCCGGTCGTGACCGGATCAATAAACACCAGATCCGAGTGGGCGAGCAGCGTACAGTCGTTGTCGGTCAGGTCGTAGGGGGGGCCAGAGAGCCGGCCTGCATCGCCCATGACCACGCGGCGCGGCCCCAGCAGCCCCAGGTGCAGCCACACCGAACTGCTGCCGGGCCCACCGTTGAAACTGAAGGTCACCGGGCGCTGGCGCGGGTCGTGGTCACCGTCCAGGGCGTAGGCCACAAAAAAGATCTGGGCGCGGGGCCGATACCCCTCGGAGGCCCCTTCTTTGCCCTGGCATTCCTCGGCCAGCACCAGGGTGCCGGTGGTGGCGGTGTAGGCCAGCTCACGGCCACCCACGGTGACCCGGTGGCGCGTGACCTTCACGTGGTCGCGTGGGCCCTGGTCCTCCTGGCCTGGGCGTTCGGGCCGCCGCACACCCACGTCCAGCTGCTCCTGGTCGTGCGCCCTGTCCCGTTCGCCGCTCATCGCTTCTCCATACCTGATGTTTTAGCGCGGCCGGGGCGCCCATGCGCGGCGGTGCGGGCTTCCTGAAGGGAGTGGTCTTCAGCTGTGGCTGCTCGCCACAGCGCTTAGACTCGGGGGGTGAGCACCGCCTCTCAAGACGATGTCTGTGAAGACACCTGCCTGCATCCCGAAGCGGTGACGCTTGCCCGGCAGCAGTTGCCCCCGCCCCCCTGTGTGGAGCAGGCCACGGCTTTTTTAAAACTCATCGCGGACCCCACCCGCTTGAAAATCCTCAGCGCGCTGCACACCACCGAACTGTGCGTGTGCGACCTTGCGGCCGTGGTGGCCATCAGCGAAAGCGCGGTCAGCCACCAACTGCGGCTGCTGCGCACCGGGCGCGTGGTGACCTCACGCAAGGAGGGCCGGGTGGTGTATTACCGCCTGCTGGATCACCACGTGACCACCACCATCCGCAACGCCCTGGAACACGCGCGCGAATAGGCGGCGCCAAGCTGCTCCCCGGGCCAGCCTGATCACTCCTCAGGATCGGGCTCGGGCGTGCCCAGCAGGCTGGCCCCAGGCACCAGGGCCGTGTCGCACAGCGCCAGAAAGGGGCGGTCATCGGCCAGGGCACTCACACCCACGGTCAAGCCCGGCGCGGACCACAGGGACAGCAGGTAGTTGACAGCGCGCTCTGGCCGGATGCTGCTGGGCAGCAGGGTCAGGCCCAGCGGGTCACGGGTCAGGCGCAGGTCCTGGCGAAATGGGGCGTCCTGAAGCCACTCAAGCAGCCCCGCACGCGCCTGATCCAGCGCCCGGGTCAGGCCATAGGGGTGGCGCAGCTGCACCAGCAAGGGCCGCCCGTGCCGTTCGGTCACCGTGACCTCCAGGCCCAGCTGTTCCAGGGCATTCAGGTGGCCAGCAGCCTGGGCCCCCAGCGTCAGGGCCGCCTCGGCCTCGGCCTGGGCTTCGCGGGTCAGGCGGCGCCACGCGGCGTCTTCCTCACCTTCGGGGGTCAGCACCACCGCGCCGTGGGCCAGCACCTGCCACGAGGTGAAGGCGGCAGGCACCGCCAGCAGTTCGTCCTCGCCCAGCCCCGTGACCGGCACCAGCGTGGCGCCCTGCAGCAGGTCCAGCACGCCGCTGGCCAGCCCAGGAGACTCGGCGGTGCCCGACGGGTCGTACAGCAGGCCCAGTGGGTTGATGAACGCGGTCAACATGCGGCCCATGCTAGGCCACACCCGGCCGCTGCACCCAGCCCCGGGCCTGACGGGGAGGCGCTGGGGGGCCTGAAGAGCTTCCCACTTCAGGCCAACGGGGTCTTCCCTGCGCCGCTGTGCCTGAGCGGCCAGTGGGCAGCCCTGTGGCCGGGCGTCCGGGGAACGGGTCCAGAGCGCAGGCCGTGCCGCCGGCCGGGGGGGCGCCCCTTGCCAGAAAGTCAGGCCTTGGGTGCCCCCCCGGCCACCGCCAGGCCCTTGACCCGCACCGTGGGCGCCCCGGTGCCAGACCAGCCCCACTGCAGGGTCTCCCCCACCGCTTCAATCTGCGCCAGCAGGTCGGTAAAGGTGCCCGCCACCGTGAAAACCTCCAGCGGGTGGGCACGCACGCCGTCCTGCAGCCAGAACCCTTCAGCCTGCAGACTGAAGTCGCCGGTCACAGGAGAGGCGCCGGCGTGTCCCCCCGAGACGCTCGTGAGCAGCACCCCGGTGACGCCCGATGTCACCTCGTCGTCGGGGGTGTGGCCCGGCTGCAGGAAGAGGTTGCTGCGCCCCACCCCCACCACGCCTTGGTAGCCCTGGCGCGCGGCGTGGCCGGTGCTGGCCTGCCCGGCGCGCGCCGCAGTCTGGGCGTTGTGAAAAAAGGCGCGCAGCTCTCCCCCGGCCATCAGGGTCAGTGGGGCGCTGGGGCACCCCTCGGCGTCAAAGGCGCGCGAGGACATACCACGGGGCAAGGTGGCGTCATCCACCAGCGTGACCAGGGCGCTGCCCACCGGCTGGCCCAACTGCCCCGCCAGCGGGCTTTTGCCTTCTTCCACCATGCGGCCACTGAACATCGGCGCAAACAGACCCAGCAACTGCGCCATGCACTCGCCCGTGATCACCACCGGAAAGGTGCCGGTGGGGGCCGGGCGCGCGCCCAGCAGCGCGAGGCTCTTCTCGGCGGCGCGTAGGGCGGTCTGGGTGGGATCCAGCGCCGTGAATTCGCGCGTGAACTGCCAGTCGCTGCCCATGCGGTTCTCCTCGCCGTCGCGCGCCAGCGGCGCGGCGTAGGTCATGGCGTGGAGGGCGCGCTGCTCGCGGCTGAGGCCCTCGGTGTTGCCCACCAGCAGTTCGGTCTGGCTGTCTTCATAGCCCAGGTAAGGCACGCTGACCACCCGGGGGTCGTGCGCCCGCGCGGCCTGTTCCAGCGTGAGGGCCACCTGCGCCTTTTGCTCGGGGGTCACGCCGCTGAGGCCCTCGCCGTACAGGTCCAGGCTGGGTGGCTCGCCCCAGGCGATCAGGGCCGCACCGGGTTCAGGGGCCGACAGCTGGGCGTTTTCCACGGCGCGTGCCAGGGCCCGGTCCAGCGCGGGGCGCGAGAGGTTCTCGGTAAAGGCCGCGCCCCACGCGCCGCCCACCAGGGCGCGCAGGCCCACCCCCTGCCGGGTGGACAGCTTGAACTCACTGACCTCGCCGCCGTGCGCCTCAATGGCGGTGGCGGCCTCGCGCTGGGCGTACACCTCCAGCGCCACGCCCTGCTCGCGGGCGCGGTCCAGCAGGTGGCGCCGGGCGGCGTCCAGGCCCAGCTGGGTGGTGTCCAGGGCCCCGGTCATGCGCGGCCCCCCACGGTGATCTCGCTGATCAGGATGTGGGGCTGGCCCACATCGGTGGGAATGCTGCCCGAGACGCTGCCGCACATCCCCTGGCCCAGCGCCAGATCGTTCGCCACGCCCACGATATTGCGAAGGTCCTGCGCGCCATTGCCCACCAGAGACGCTCCCTTGACCGGTTCGGCCAGCTCGCCGCCGCGAATGAGGTACGCCTCCCTGACGGCGAAGTTGTATTCCCCGGTGCCGGGGGTCACGCTGCCGCCGCCCATCCGCCGGGCATAAAGCCCGTACTCCACCTGCCCGATCAGCTCTTCTGGGGTCTGCGGGCCCGCTTCAATAAAGGTGGAGCGCATGCGGCTGGCCGGGGCAAAGGTGTAGTTCTGCCGCCGCCCGCTGCCGGTGCGGCGGTGGCCGGTTTTGAGCTCGCCCACCCGGTCCACCATGAACGAGGTCAGGACCCCTTTTTCAATCAGGGCCGTGCGCTGGCCCGGCAGACCCTCGTCGTCCACGCTCACCATGCCCCACGCGCCGGGCAGGGTGCCGTCGTCGGTGGCGCTCACGCACGGGTGGGCGATGGCCTGTCCCAGCTTGTCGCCAAACACGCTGGCGTTCTTTTCCACGGCGGTGGTTTCCAAGATGTGGCCGCAGGCCTCGTGGAAAATCACGCCGCCAAACTCGTTGCCGATGACGACCGGCAGCTTGCCGGCGGGCGCGTGGCCGGCGCGCAACATGGCGCCCGCCATCCGGGCGGCCTCGGCACCGATGGCTTCGGGGGTCACCGTGTCGTAGAACTCCAGGCCCTGCCCGGCCCCGGGGCCATAAAAGCCGCTCTCGCGCCACGTGCCGTCCTGGGCGATGGCGCTCACCATCAGGCGGGTCCACACCCGCTCATCCTCGGCCCACAGCCCCTCACTGTTGGCGATCAGCACGCGCTGCACCCGGTCGAGGTAGTTCACGTCCACGGTTTTCACGTCGCCCACGCCAGCGGCGGCATGGTGGGCGCGGCGCATCAGGGCCAGCTTGTCCTGCGCGCGGGCGTGCAGGGGATGCTGCTGGGCCACGTACAGCGGGCGCGCGTCATGGCGGCGGAAGTCCAGCCCGCCCGCACCCTGGCGGCTCACCTCGCCCTGCCCGGCGCGGGCGCGGGCCACATCGCCCGCCAGCTGGCGCAGCCCGGTGGGCGTGACATCGTTGGTGTAGGCGTACACCACGCGCGTGCCGTACAGCAGGCGCAGGCCCGCACCGAACAGGTTGCCGCCGCCTGCGTCGCGCACCTCGCCCTGGTGCAGGCGGTACCCGGTGTTGTGGGTGTCTTCCACGAACAGCTCGGCGAAATCGGCGCCGCCGCTGCCGGCCAGGTGCAGCACGTCGGCGCACAGGCCAGGATCAAGCAAAGAGGGGGTCTGGGTCATGGTCATGCCGGGGCAACTCCTGAGGGTGCGGGGAGGGGCCAGTGGGGCTGGCCGGGCGGGTGGGTTGTAAAGCAGACAGGCCCCAGCATGCCGCAAAACGGAGCCCGGTGCCGGGGCATGTGGGGAGGGTCAGCCGCCGCCTTGTTGCTCTCCCCCGCTGCGGTGGCCCTCCAACTTGATGCCCGTCCCTTCAGGCGCCGCTCACCCGGCGCGGCCGTGCCCCACGGAACGATGAACCCGCCCAGGAGGCGCCATGACCACATCCCTTCCTTCCGACCGCGCCGCGCCGCCCGCCCTGACCTGGGGCAGCACCCTGCTGGGGATTGGCCTGGGCGGCTTTTTCGACGGCATCGTGCTGCATCAGCTGCTGCAGTGGCACCATCTGCTCAGCAGCGTCTACGCCCCCACCACCCTGGACAACCTGAAGCTCAACACGCTGGCCGACGGCTTTTTTCACGTGGCCACCTGGGTTTTCACGGTGCTGGGGGTAGCGCTGCTCTGGAGTGGCACGCGCGGCGGCCACGCGCCCCGGCGCACCTCTGCACTGCTGGGGGGGCTGCTGCTGGGCTGGGGGCTTTTTAACGTGGTCGAGGGCCTGATTGACCATCAGCTGCTGCAGATTCACCACGTTCGCCCCGGCCCCCACCAGCTGGCCTACGACCTGGGCTTTCTGGCCTGGGGGGCGCTGATGATGATGCTGGGCGGGGCCCTGCGGCGGCGCCCACAGGCTTGAAGGTGAAGCGGTGTCCCAGATCCAGCGCACTGCTGGCCGATTGACCGACCAGGGCCGTCTTGGAAGCTCATCGTCTTTGGCGCCAGTGACGTCCGCTTCCCGGAGATTTGTCCTGGTCTGGCCCTGCGCCGCGGCCTCGTGTGTTGCAGCCAAGGGTGTTCCAGCATGTTTCGGACACCGTCCACCCTCTCCCCCACCGGCGGCCAAGCGGCGCCGCACCTGCGGTCACCGCCCGGCCCCGTTCATGCCACGATGCACCCCATGACGCGCCGACTGACCGCCCTGGCCCTGCTGCTGACGCTGGGCTTGCCCGCCTCGGCTACTGACCTGCGCCTGTACCCGGGATTTGCCGAGGTGCGCACGCCCGTCACCCTGCAGGCGACCGGCGGGCAGGCCACCCACCAGCTGCGCTTCAGCCGCGCGGCCTGGAGTTTTATTCAGCCGGGCAGCCTGACCTTTACGGGCGCGCCCCTGCGGCGGCTGGAGGTACGCCCCACCGATCTGGACTGGCTGACGACCCAGCAGGGCCAGCCGGTGCGGGTGCTGCGCGCCGGGCAAGCGCCCCTGGACGGCGTGCTGGTGCGCGCCGCCGACCTGCTGGTGCGGCTGTCGTCGGGCGAGTATCTGACCGCCGCGCCCGGCGAGCTGGCTTTTGCGGCGCTGCCCCCGCTGGACGCGCTGGCCGGTGGGGTGGCGGTGCAGCTGGAGGTGGCCGGCGAGGGCCAGGTGACCGGGGCCCTGAGCTACCGCACGCAGGCGCTGGCGTGGCAGCCCCGCTACGAACTGAACGCGGCGGGCAGCGGGGCCCGGCTGGCCGCCCTGGCCGAGATTCGCAACCGGGGCACCGAGACCTACGAGGCCCGGCAGGTGGACCTGTTCGCGGGCGATGTGCGCACCACGCCGGACAGCCTGGGCAACGAGCAGCAGTCCGGCCGAGGCGTCACGTCTGCCGCCGCCGTGATGCCGCTGCCCCAACTGCCTGGCTCAGCTGGAGTCACCAGTCTGGGCGAGGTGCGGGGCCTGCAGCGCTACGCCCTGCCCGGCGGCCTGACGCTGGGGCGCGGCGAGAGCCTGACGCTGCCGTTCGTGCAGCCGCGCCTCACGGGCTTTACGCGGTACGCGCTGATCAGCACGTACTTTGACCGCCAGGAGCGCACCGGCCGGGCCAACCGGCACTACAAATTCACCCCGGACCAGTCGCTGCCCACCGGGCCCTTGACGGTTCGCGAAGACGGCACTCTGGTGGGCACGGTAACCCTGCCAGCGGCCCAGGCCAGCCGCCCCGTTGACCTGGACCTGGGCGCCGACCACGAACTGCGGTACGTGCGCCGCGTTCAGACGCTGGGCGTGGAGAAAAACGCCGAGGGCCGGGTGCTCAGCACCACCTTTCAGGTCACCTACACCCTGATCAGCACCAAAGCGCGCTCCGTACAGGCCCAGGTGCGCGAACAGCTGTACGGCCGTTTTGTGGTGGTGGACGGCCAGCCGGCCCCCAGCCAGCAGGTGACGGTGGCGCGCCGGGTAGACGTACCCGCCGGCCAGCAGGCCACTGTCAGCTTCCGGGTGAAGCTGGGGGCGAACTGATACGGTTGCCGTTCAATCTGTGAGCGAACTGGGGAAGCACCTATTCGATCTTTCCCGGCAACCGTTCTTCCCTCGGCTCTCTGCTCAGGTCGAACAGTGACAAAACCTGTTCAACCGGAATCTGTATGCCCTCTCCCCCGACCCGCTCTGCGGCAGGTGCATGAAAGGAGCGTTAGGCACGGCGCGCACGCCCACCCATCTGCGGCGCGCATCCTCGGGCCATGAACCGCTTTGAAAAGACCGTCAAGACCCTGGACCAGCTCTGGCCTGACCTGCAGCAGGGCGACCCCAAAGCCATTCACGAAGCGCGCAAGCTGACGCGAAAGGTGCAGGCGCAACTGCGCATTGCCAGCGCCCCCAAGCGAACCAAGCGGGCGTGGCGTGACCTGCGCCGGGCCGTGGCCCCCGTGCGAGACCGGGACGCCGTGGGTCAGCACCTCTTGCAGGCGTTGAGGGAACTGGAGGTTCCGCCCCAGGCCCTGAGCGACTTTGAGCAGGCCTGGGCCGAGCGCCGGGCCCGCACCCAGGCCGAGGTCGCCCTGCCCGACCTGCCCCCGGCCGTCAAACGCCCCAAATCGTGGAAGGCGAGGGTGAAAGAAACCCTGTGCAGCGACGCCCACGAACTGCTGCGCGAGGCCGAGCAGGTGTTCCAGAGCCCCAGCACAGACCCCTGGCACGAGTGGCGCAAACACCTGAAACGTTACCGCTACACCGCCGAACTGATGGGCGACGCGCCGGAGGCCCTGCTGGCCGTGCTGGAGCAGCTGGGCCGCCTGCAAGACGCCCAGGTGGCCCAGACGATCCTGACGGAAGAAGACTGGGTGCCCCAGTACCGCGAGGCCCTGCTGCGCCGTGAAGCGGAAGCCCAGCACCACGCCCAGGCCCGCGTGCGTGACCTCTGGCCTGCGCTGAAAGCGTATCTGGAACAGCAAGAGAAAAGCTGCGACGAGTAAGGCGCAAAGCGGGTGTCGTTGGGGCAGGAAGCCTTCAGAACAGTGTGGAGCAGCAGCGGCACTCAAAGGGCTGGCGAGCCTCACAACAACCTCGAAAACAGCGAAGTGCAGGGGAGCCAGAAACGCGCTTACCCCTGCACTTGGTTTTGCTCGTCATGTGACGAGCAGTTTCAACTTCAGGCCTTGAAGCGGCTCGCCAGCGCCGAGGACGCCCGCGACAGCAGGGTTACGTCAGTCCCCACAGCCACGAAGGTGTAGCCCCACTCCAGGTAGGTGCGCGCCACCGCCTCGTCGGTGGAGAGGATGCCCGCCGCCTTCCCGGCCGCGCGAATGCGAATGGCGGCCTGCTGGATCGCCACCTGCACCTCTGGGTGACCGGGCTGCCCCAGGTGCCCCAGGCTGGCCGCCAGATCAGCCGGGCCAATGAACACGCCATTCACCCCGTCCACCGCCGCAATCTCGTCCAGCGCCGCCAGCCCTGCCGCTGATTCCACCTGCACAATCAGGCACACGCCTTCATCGGCGGCCCTCAGGTAAGCGGCGTCGCGGCCAAAGCGACTGGCGCGCGCCAGAGCCGCGCCCACACCCCGCACGCCGCGCGGCGGGTAGCGGGTGGCGGCCACCAGATCGCGGGCCTGCTCGGCGGTGTCTACCATCGGCACCACCAGCGTCTGGGCGCCAATGTCCAGCAGCTGCTTGATCAGCACGGCGCTGCCAATGGGCGGGCGCACCAGGGCGTGGGTGGGGTAGGGCGCCACCGCCTGCAAGCCCGCCAGGGTGGAACGCACGTCATTGGGGGCGTGTTCGCCGTCAATCAGCAGCCAGTCGAAGCCCGCCCCGGCACACAGCTCGGCGCTGTAGGGATCAGCCAGGGCCAGCCACAGCCCAATGAGGCGGTCACCGCGCACCAGGGCCGTCTTGAAGGCGTTCTCAGGCATGGGCCTGCCCCCGCGCTTCGCCAGCAAAACGGCAGGAAAAGCTTCCCAGCGGGCCATAGTCGAAGGTGAACACGTCGCCGCTGGCAATGTCCACTGGGCGGGTAAAGGAACCGGCCAGCACCAGCTCGCCGGCTTTCAGGCCCTCGCCGTGGGGGGCCAGCCGCTGGGCCAGCCACGCAATGCCCGCCGCCGGGTGCCCCAGCACACCCGCCGCTACCCCGGTTTCCTCAATGACGCCGTTGCGAATGCACAGGGCGGCGGCCCAGCGCAGGTCCAGGTCGTCGGGGCGCATGGCGCGGCCCCCCACGATCACGCCCGCATTGGCGGCGTTGTCGCTGATCGTGTCGGTGACCTTCCGGGGCTTGCCGGTGACGCGGCTGACCCGCTGAATGCGCGCGTCAATGATCTCGGCGGCGGGGGTCACGTACTCGGTGGCGCGCAGCACATCGAACACGGTGACGTTTGGGCCTTCCAGATCGCTCTTGAGGAGAAACGCCAGTTCCACCTCGACCTTGGGCGCCACAAAGCGCGACAGGGGAATATCCCCGTTGGGCTCGAAAAACATGTCGTCCAGCAGGGCGCCGTAATCGGGCTCGGTGATCTGCGAGGCCATCTGCATGGCGCGCGAGGTCAGGCCAATCTTGTGGCCGGTCACGCGGCGCCCGTTCGCCACCTTGTGCGCCACCCAGGCGCGCTGCACGGCGTAGGCGTCGGCAATGGTCATGCCGGGAAAGCGCTCGCTGAAGGGCGGCAGGGGAGAGCCGCTGGCTTCGGCGGCCTCCAGTTCCTGCGCCAGAAGGGCCAGCTGGTCGTCGGGAATACAGCGCTGATCGGGTGTCATTGGTGCTCCTTGGGTGTGGGTCCATCAGTTATGAGAACGAATGAAGTGAAGCGGGGAGGTGGGAATGCGGGCGTTCAGGTAGGGCATCAACGGCTCGGCTCAAAGGTGGGCGTCACGGCGAGAATCCGCCTCGATCACGGGCCGGGGGCGGAACTGTCCCCCCAGCTGTCCCGCCCGCTGCCTAGGGTAGAGGCATGTCGCCCCACCTGCGCCGGCCCCTTTCCACTCCGCCTGCCCGCCTGCGGCTGGCGATGCTCGGCTCGGCCCTGCTGGGCGCCGCACTGGGGGCGGCCCAGCCGGGAGCGATGCCCACGCCCCGGCCCCAAACCGTGAAAGCCAGCACTGCGCCGGGCAGCGGCGCCACGTTCACGGTGCAGGCGGTGCCGCTGCCCGCCGGTTTTCGGCACGCCTTCGCCCTGGCCCTGAACAACAAAGGCCACGTCCTGTTCGTGGCGCACCCGGGCGCCCAGGCCCGCGCCGACGACACCGACGTGCTGCACCTGTGGACCGGAGGAACGCCCCGGGCCCTGCCCCTGCCCGCCAGCTTCAAAACGGGCGAGCTGGCCTCCTCGGTTGGCCGGACCTGCCTGGCGGACGATGGGCGCTTCGTGCTGAACACCTTTTCCGAGCAGCTCCCCCTCTTCTTCAGCGGAGGCCGGTTGACCCCCCTGCCTCTCCCTGACCCCAACATTTTCATTCAGAACTGCGCGCCTGACCTGACGGCGGTGGCGAGCGACCTGAATACAGGAGAAAGCTACCTGTGGCAGGCGGCGACAGGCGCTGTCCAGCCCCTGCCGGTGAGCGGTGCCCACGACGTGAACCGTGCCGGCCAGGTGGTGGCCGACAGCGCCGTGCAGCGCCCAGAAGGCCTGTACAACGTGGACAGGAAGGTGTGGCAGCCCCAGTTCATCAACGAGGCCGGGCTGATTCTGGGCGAGGACGTGGCCGGCGACGGCGCCACGCTCTACGTGTGGCCGGCGAATGCGGCGCAGCCCGCCCAGGTGCAGCGCCCCGCTGGCACCGACGCCGTGTTTGCGCAGGACCTGAACGAGAAGGGGCAGGCGCTGGTGGGCTATCTGGACGATCAGTTCATCTACACCCACGCCACGCGCACCTACCGCCCTATTCGGGTGGAAGGCTGGCGCATCCAGGGGACCTACGCCCTGAACGACCAGGGCTGGGTACTGGCCCAGGCGATCCAGAACGGGCAAAGGGCGGTGCGAACGGTGATCCTGAAACCGAAGTGAGGGCAAAGGCCATTGAGTGCAGACAGCCTCAATGGCCCTGGGGCGAACGGGATGAGTCTCCGATACGGACAGCGGCTGGAATAGAGGCGCGGCGCGGTGACAGGCGGCTTTCACCCCACCCGCCGCCGCGCCGCGCACTCGGCCCATCCTCAGATCACATGCACCGGAATGCCCGTCAGGTCGCCCGCCACGGCCGGCACCACACCGCCGTCAAAGGCTTCCATGTCCGAGGCCTCCTCAAACCAGCTGCGCGGCGTCTTGGCGCCCCACAGGGTCTGGCGGCGCGGGTCGTCACGCAGCCAGCGGATGGGCTCGAAATCCGGGTCCACGGTCACGTAGTCGCTGGTGTACAGCTCAATGCGGTGGCCGTCCGGGTCGCGGATATACAGGAAAAAGGCGTTAGACACGCCGTGGCGCCCTGGGCCGCGCTCAATGCGCTCGGGCTGGCGCGCGCCGGCCAGAATGTCGCAGGTGCGCACAATGGCGGTGATGTCGGGCATCCAGTAGGCCCAGTGGTGCAGCCGGGGGCCCGCGCCGTTCGTCAGGGCGAGGTCGTGCACGCCACCCCGGCGCTGAATCCAGGCGGCCCAGTAGCGCTCCTGCTCGTCCACCGTGTACTCCGACAGGCGGAAGCCCAGTTCGTCCATGTACCAGCGCATGGTGCGCTCCACGTCCGGCACCATGACGTTCACATGGTCCACGCGCTGCAGCCCCGGGCCCCGGTGCAGGTGGTAGTCCTGCAGCAGCCAGCGGTGCTTCTGGCTTTCGTGGTAAAAGGCCACCGGAATGCCAAAGGGGTCCTGCAGCCGCAGCAGGCGCGGGCGGTCCAGTTCCTCTTCCCAGCGGTACGGCAGGCCCTGGCGCTCGGCCAGCGCCACCAGGGCGTCCAGGTCGGCCTCGCCGGCCACCCGGTAGGCGAGGTGACGCACGCGGGCGTGGTCCTCCTGCACCAGTTTCAGGGTCCATTCACGGTCTTCCACGCCGCGCAGGTACAGGGCCCCGGGTTCCTCGTGCAGCACGTTCATGCCCAGCAGGTCCACGTAGAATTCGCGGCTGGCTTCCAGGCTGCGTACGGTCAGCACCGCGTGGGCAATACGGACCACATTGGGGCGAAGGGGGGAGAGGTCAGTCATCGGCGGCCACCGCCTGGGGCGCGCCGGCCTGGTTCAGGAACGCCTGAATACGCTCCACGTAGGGCTGCTTGTTGTAGACCTCGTACAGCGCGGAGTGCATGCGCACCGGGTCGCCGAAAAAGAACTTCTCGTACAGGCTCTGACGCCCGCCAAAGCTGCTCATGGACATGTCCCAGGCGAGGCGGAAGAGTTTGAGGCGCTCGTCGGCGCTGGCGGCCCCGGCCTGCAGGTACTTCTGAATCTGCGGGCCCAGCGGGCCCTCGCGGTCGGCCTTGCTGGGCATCATGATGATGCCGCTCGCGCCCAGCAACTGCAGCAGTTCGGGCAGACGGGCGTACACCGCCGGGTAGTAGTTGCGCGCGGCGTCCAGCGGGCCACGGGCGGGGGTCATCACGCCGTACCCGTTGGGCTGGGCGCCGGCCACCGCCGCCACCTCCAGCGCCTTCATGATCTCCAGCGTCACGATGATTTCCGCGACCTTGCTCTGCACATGCTGGAACTGCCCGGAGCCAATCGCGTTCACGATGGCCTGCGCGGTACCCAGGAAGGCTTCGGTCTTGGCGACCTTCAGGTTCACCACCTGATAGGCCATGTGCAGCACGGCGTCGGTGCCGGCATACGCCTTGTTCGCCAGTTCCACGTCGTACAGCAGGAACACGCGCTCCCAGGGCACCAGCACGTCGTCAAAGATCACGAAGGCGTCCTGCTCGTCAAAGCGGCTGCCCAGTGGGTGGTCTTCGGGGTCGCGGCCAAGGTCAAAGGGCTCGCGGCACTGGAACGACAGGCCCGGGGCGTTGCAGGGCAGCGCAAAGCCCATCGCGTACTTGCTCTTGTCGGCGTTTTCCTTCAACACCGTGCTGGGAAACACCAGAATCTCGTCGGCAATGGGCAGCGTGGCCATCATGCGCGCGCCGCGCACAATCACGCCTTCCTCGGTTTCCTCCACCACACCCAGCGCGATGTAGGGGTCGGGCATCTCGCTGGCCTGCTTGGCGCGGTTCACCTGCGGGTTGGTGAGCGCGTGGGTCAGGCACAGGTCGTTCTCGCGCACGAACTCAAAGTAGCGGCGCATGTTGGCGGCGAAGTCGCGCCTGGGGTCGCCCTTCACGCTGGCGCTGCACGCCCCGAAGTAGTCGGCGCCCACACCGGCGGCCATCACGTTCGCGTTCATGTAGTCCGGCGCGCGGCCCAGAAAGCCCAGGGCATAGTTGGCCCGCACGCGGTGGGCTTCGCCAATTTTCGCCAGATCCTCTTTCGTGCGCGGCACCATGAACGAGGTGGCGTAGCGCTGGCCGTTCTCCTCGAAGGTGAGCAGGTCACGCAGCTCGGGCTGGTGCTGCAGGTCATACAGCCCCGCAAGGCTGTGGGCCATGTTGCGGGTGGCGGGGTGGGTGGTGGGGTCGGTGACCCGCTGCCCGTCAATGTACAGGGTCGGCGGGTTCTGCCGCAGACGGTCTAAAAACTCCTGGCCAGTGATAGCGCCCATACGTTTACCCTTCCTTTCCGGCGAGGCCGGTGTAGGTGGAATCCACAAAAATGCCGCCCTGCCGCTGCTCGGTGATGTCGCTGGGGTCACCGTGCAGGTGCTCGACCTGCGGCGCGTAGTCTTCGGCGTCGTCCTGGGGCTCGTAGCCCAGCACGTCCCAGCCTTCGGGGGTCATCCAGCGCCGGGTGTTGCCGCTGATGCCGGCCACGACCAGAAAGCCCACGTCCGGCGCGGTGACGGCCCGCGCGAACAGCTGCGCGGCGTCGCGCGGCGAGAGCCAGGTGGACAGGTGCCGGGCGTCCCTGGGCTGCGGCTGGAAGGAGCAGATGCGCACGCTGACGAACTCCAGGCCGAAGCGGTCCACGTACATGCGGCCCAGCGCTTCTCCGAAGACCTTGCTGACCCCGTAGTAGGTGTCGGGCCGCACCGGTACGTCCGGTCCAATCGGCTCGCGGGGATAAAAGCCCACGGTGTGAATGCTGGACGCAAAGGCCACGCGTTGTACGCCGACCTGCCGCGCGGCTTCCAGCACATGGTAGGTGCCGTCCATGTTCACGTCGCGGATGCGCTCGTAAGTGTGCTCGTTGGCAATGCCGCCCAGGTGAATCACGGCGTCCACGCCCTGCATGGCGGCCTGCACCTGGGCCATGTCGGTGAGGTCGGCGGGGGCCAGTTCCTCGCCCGGCGCCGTCTCCCCCAGGTCGCGGTGGTCCGAAAGGCGCAGGGTGTACTCGCCAGCGGGCAGAAAGTCGCGCAGCTGCTGGCGCAGGGCGGTGCCGACTTCGCCAGCGGCCCCGGTGATGAGGATGGTGGTCATCCTTCGACCACGCTGGGATCGAGTTTGGGCGGTGCCGAGACCCCCAACTTCGCCGTCTTGTGCGTGCCTAGCGAGATGGCGATGTTCTTCGTCTCCATGTAGAACTCGAAGGAGTAGTCGCCGCCGTCGCGGCCAATCCCGCTGTTTTTCACGCCACCAAAGGGCGTGGGCAGGTGGCGCACGTTCTCGCTGTTGACCCAGATCATCCCCGCCTCCAGGCCCTGGGCGAAGCGGTGGGCACGCGTCAGATCGTTGGTCCACAGGTAGCCGGCCAGGCCGTAGCGCACGTCGTTGGCGAGGCTCAGGGCCTCGGCTTCATCTTTGAAGGGAATGGCCGTCAGCACGGGGCCAAAGATTTCCTCCTGGGCAATGCGCATGTCGTTGCGCGCGCCTGTGAAGAGGGTGGGCGTCACGAAATTGCCTTCCTGGCCCACGCGCTCGCCGCCCGCCGCAATGGTCGCGCCCTCGTCGCGCGCCGTGCCGAAGTACGACATCACCTTGTCAAAGTGGCGGGGGTGCACCAGCGGGCCCACCTCGGTGTCGGGGTCCAGGGGGTCGCCCACGCGAATGTTGCGCGCGCGCTCGGCAATGCGGGCGGTGAATTCGTCGTAGATGCCGTCCTGAATCAGGACGCGGCTGGAGCTGGTGCAGCGCTCACCGTTCAGGCTGTAGATCATGAACACCACGGCGTCCAGGGCCTTGTCGAGGTCGGCGTCGTCGAACACCACGACCGGGTTCTTGCCGCCCAGCTCGAAGTGCACGCGCTTGAGGGTCGCGGCCCCCTGGCGCATGATGTGACTGCCGGTGGTGGTTTCGCCCACGAAGGCAATGGCGTGAATCAGTGGGTGTTCGGTCAGGGCCTTGCCGGCGCTCTCGCCGTAACCGTGCACGAGGTTGTGCACCCCCTTAGGCAGCCCGGCCTCGTCCATGATTTCGGCCAGTAGGGTGGCAGTCACCGGACTCCACTCGGCGGGCTTGTGGACCACCGTGCAGCCAGCGGCCAGCGCCGGGGCAATTTTCCAGGTGGACAGCATGAAGGGCGTGTTCCACGGGGTAATCACGCCGACCGGGCCGATGGGCTGGCGCAGGGTGTAGTTGATAAACCCGGGTGCCGGTAGGCTCTGGCCGTCCTGCGCCCCGGGCGCGCGGTCGGCGTAGAAGCGGAAGTTCTCAGCGCCGCGCGTGGCCGCCGACTTCATGAAGCGAATGGCCTGCCCGGTGTCCAGGCTTTCCAGCACAGCAATGTCCTGCGCGCGTTGCTCGATCAGATCGGCAATGCGGTGCAGAATCTTGCGCCGCTCGGCCCCGCCCACCTCCTTCCAGGTCTGGAAGGCGTCGTGGGCGGCGCGGGCGGCCCGGTCAATGTCGGCGGCGTCCCCGCTGGCGACGGTGGTGAGCAGACGGTTATCGACGGGCGAGTGCGCCTCAAAGGTCTGGCCGCTCTGGGCGTCTACCCACTGGCCGCCGATCCAGTGTTTGAGGCCGCCTTTCAAGCGGCTCTCGCGCAGTTGCGCGGCCAGGGCGTGGTTGGGACTGAGGGTCTGGGTCATGGTTGCTCCTTGGTGGGGGTCACGTTTGGGGGCACCGGATTTGAGATCGAGTAAGCCAGGAAGTGCTCTCGCAGCAGGAGACGGTCTCCGCGCTGCGCCGTGAGTTCATTGCGGCGCAGGTTCAGGTGATAGGTGACGCCGCCGGGCGCCTGCCAGGTGTAGAGGCCTGTGAACCCCTGTGGACTGCGCAAGCGAAGGTCAGCCGGAGAGACGCCGCCCCTCACCAGCACGCCCGGTGTGCCATCGAAGTTGCGGGTGGCATAGGTGGCCTGACCGCCGCTTTCCCACACGATCACCGTACGCTTGCCCGTGACCCCCAGGAAAGCCGCCTGAGGCACGTAGCGGCAGGGGTGGGCCACGTCGCTCAGGGTGAAGGCGTTCACGCGCGTCATGCGGTAAGCGGGGTCCAGCACATTTTCCACATTGCTCAGGTGCAGGTCGCCGGGCACCCAGGCGGCGCCGTTGCGCCAGCGCAGGGGATAGTGCACCTGCCCCGCCCCCGTGTCTGCCTCACCCACCACGGCGTCAACGCGGAAGGGGGCACCCAGGCCAGCACGCGTCTTGGTCCAGGAAACCAGGGGCGCTGCGGCGCCCGCAGCGCCTGACCAGGGGCCCAGAGCCACCACCGCTCCCGGCGCGTCACACCAGGCGAAGGCCGGGCGCATGGTGCCGCCTATGTTCACGAAGGAGCGCATCTCAAAACGGGGGCCCTGGGCCGACGCCGTGACGGTCAGGGCGGCCAGCAAACTGAGCAGCAATCGGGGCATGGGGCGAGTCTCCTCCGGCGGCGTAAGGCGGGGATGGTCAGGCGCTCAGCGCCCGTCCCACTCGCCTTCCTTGCTTTCCTGCCCGGTGATGGGCTCGGCGAGGTCGTCTTCCATCTGAATGTCGTTTTGCAGCACACCCAGGCCCTCGACCTCCAGCGTCATCACGTCGCCGGGGTGAACGTGGGAGATGCCCTTGGGTGTGCCCGTCAGGATCACGTCGTCTTTTTGCAGGGTCATGAAGCGCGAAATGTGCTCGATCAGTTCGGGAATCGAGAAGATCATGTCGCGCGTGCTGCCTTCCTGCCGCAGTTCGCCGTTCACATGGGCGGTCAGGCGCAGGTTGTGGGGATCGGCAATCTCGTCGGCGGTCACGTAGTACGGCCCCAGGGGCCCGAAGGTGTCCCAGCCCTTGCCGCGCAGGGGCGGGCGGAAGGTGTTCGTCACGTAGTCGCGCACCACAAGGTCGTTGCCAATGGTGTAGCCGCCCACGTAGTCCAGCGCGTCCTTGGCCTTCACGCGGCGGGCGTCGCGGCCCATGATCACGCCCAGTTCCACCTCGTAGTGCATGAACTGCGCGCCGCGCGGGTAGATGACCGTGCCGCCGTGGGGCAGCAGCGTGGTGTTCGGCTTCCAGAACAGGGCAGGTTCCTTGGGCTGGGTCAGGCCCAGTTCCCCGGCGTGGTCGTTGTAGTTCAGGGCCAGCGCAATGACCTTGGGCGGGTCCACCGGCAGACGGAACTGCACCTGCGCGGGATCGTGGGCCACACCAGCGGCGTCAACCAGCTGACCTTGGTGGAGGTGGCCGTTCAGGCTGCGGCCCCCGGCAATGAAACGGGCGTATTTCACGGGCAAACTCCTGTGGGTGCTGCGCGCGGCAGCCAATGAACATGGATTTCAGGCCAGCATAGACGGGCCAGGGGCTGAGCGTGTTGTGCAAAGCCACAACCTGGGCGCTGCGAGGTGTAGGTTGGAACAGTGAACCCTGGTCCCCGGCAAACAGCCCCTCACACCCTGCTGCCGACCAGCCCCCCGCAGAGTGCAGCCGTGCTGGACAGGCTGCAGGCGGCCCTGGCCGATCCCCACCCAGAAGAGGCCCTGATGCAGGAGGCCGCGCGCCTCACCGGCGGATACGCCGAACTGCGCGCCAGCTGGGGCGACGTGGTGGCCAGTGCGGGGCGGGCCGCAGGGCCCCAGGTGGCGGTGCGCCTGGAGCATGGGGGGCGGCATGTGGGCCTGCTGGTCACAGCTTTTGACCCGGCGTGGGCGGCCTTTGTGCCGGTGTTGCAGGCGTATGCGCTGCTGGCCCGGTTGCAAGCGGCAGCGGCGGGGGCGGCGCGGCGCCGGGTGGGCGAGCGCGCGCTGGACGCGTTGCTGGCTGGCCGGGACGCCCACTTGCCCGGGCTGGACGGTCCCTTCGCGCTGGCGGTGGGCGCCTTTGGCGATGAGGGGCCCAGCGACGAGCAGGCCCTGGACGTGTTGGCCGGCGCGGGCGAGGGCTATTTTCAGCAGCGGCGCCTGCTGGGCCACTCTACGGTGCAGGGCAGGCGGGCGGTGTGGCTGTGGCGCAGCCTGGACCTGGGCCGCGAAGCGCAGGAACTCCACCGCGCTCTGGCCGCGTCCACGAACCGGGGCGTGCGCCTGGGCATCAGCGCGCGCAGCCACCAGCCGCCGAACAGCGCAGGGGTCACCCATGCGTTCGGGCAAGCCCAGCAGGCCCTCCGAACGGTGCCCAGGGCAGGCGGCGGCGTCCTGTTTGAACAGACTGACCCTCTTCATGACCTGATAGACAGCGGTGCGCTCGCCACGCTGCACACGCAGCTGATGACCCAACTGGCCGCTCTGAAGGATGGCGGGCGCGTTGAGCGCACGCTGCGACACTACCTTCACCATCCTGGCAGCCTGGCCGAGCTGGCACAGGCGGAGGGTGTACACGTCAACACGATCCGCGCCCGCTTGAAGAGGGCCGAAGAGGTGCTGGGACAACCCTTAAGTCACCCGGCTCTGCTGGGCCGCCTCTACCTGGCTTTCGCGGGTGACAAGGCGTAAAGAGGTGAAGGCCGTTTGCTCGTCACATGACGAGCAGATCTGTTTGGCTCAGGGGTCGAGGGTGCTGGGAGGCGTGGGAACGCCACCAGAGCAGCAAAAATCTGTGAAGGTGGTCAGGCATATGGAGGAGGAAGGGCCGTGTTGATGCTGCGGGGCTTCAATCGCCGCTTGACCAGTGACGGTCTGTGCGCATGGGCTTCGGGGTTTGCAGGGTTCTGCTGGCATTGTCTCAAGCTGTAATCCACCCGAGAGCGGGCGGCACTCCCCGCCAGGGTTACGCCGCACCGGTGCGTGCGCGAGCCACTGATCCGTGAACCTGCGTCTGAAGAGTGCAGCGCCGCCGGTCCTGAACCTCGTGGACGACGGCACCCGGGCGTGGGTGCTCCGCTCTATGGCAACGTCAATCCCCGGCTGATGGGCCTGCTCGCAGACGCAGTTCAGGAACGTGGCAGGCCCCGGGGACCACGGATCGATCACAGGCCAGCGTTCACGAGAAGGGGACTGAACCAGTGGGCATGCGCCCAGGGCATTGCCTGTCAGCTTATCGGACCTGGAACGTCCGTCCAGAACGCCTCCAGTGAACGCGGCAACGGCCGGATGCGGGACGAATTCCTGAACGTCCACCCATTCCCAAGGGTGCCGCAAGCAAAGCTCAGCTTGGCGATCTGACATCGGAACGGCAACGGTGTGCCGCCGCACAGGCCGCCCGAAACTTCACGCCACACAAGTTCACTCGCCAACTGGCCGGCTGAAGCACGCTGCACCCAGTCGGGGCGGACCGAACAGGGGATGAACGTCATCTGACAATGGATTGAACAGTGTTCAAGCGTGGCAAGTGACCCAGGGAAGAAAGGTCGCCTGGGCCGCTTGACTCGCTGCCCCCCTCCCGCTTCGCCGCTCTGCGAGTCCGCCACGAGGGGGAAGGAGAAAAACAGCGTGGTGGTCAGGCTGTTCTCTGCAGACTGCTGAACCTGTCCGTACCGTTGATCTGCAGCGATGCTCCTCGAATGTGCGCCCTGCCGAAACTGAGTGGATGGACCATCAACGGTTTTGAGGTGTACAGATGAGGTTCAGTCTCCATGGCACGGCAGCTTCGGGTTGATGTGGTCACCGTCCGCACCCCTGTTCCCCTGACCTCCTGAAGCAAGTAGGCCACTTCTGGAACTGTTCCCCAGGAGTGGCCCGTCTGCCACGGCGCATGGGATGGCCCCGGCGCCCCTGCAGTCCTCAACGGAACGGCGCGAGCAGCACGAGGAGCAGCAGGCCGCCCACCACCCAGTGCGCCAGCCCCGCAAGGACCAGTGTGATTGCTGCGCCGGCCGCGTCACGCATGTTCATGCTGGAGCGCACCGCCAGAAACCCGAAGTAGACCATCACCAGGGAGATCAGGGCACTGATCAGCCAGCCCAACAGGGGAATAACGCCTATCAAGGTGCCCGCGATAGTCAGCGGGACAAAGAACAGGGCGAACGAGTACGCCACCTCTGGGTAGGTGCCGGTGCCCTGAAAGAAGGTGCGGCCAATCAGGTACACCGCGCCGGTGAAGACCGCGAACTGCACAGGAATGCTGATCAGGCGCGTGAACAGTTGACCCAGCACCGTGACGTCAGTGTGAAACATGGCGAAGAACGCCGCAATCACCGCTGAGATGCCAGCGGCCAGCAGCACGTATGTAAAGGCCTGCGGGGTGCCGCCGCGACGTTCGAAGCGTTCGAAGGTGGCGGTGCTGGGCTGCGCGAGGACGGCCGCACTCTGCGCGAACATGTCACGGAAGCTGGCGTCAACCGGGGTGCGGGTCGGGGGGATCATGCCCCACAGTACGCCCTGCAGCTGCGCTGGGTTGCCGGGGCGGCCCAGCGGATGAAGGCAGGGAGACATTTTGCGAACGAAACGGCGTAACGTTTGGTCGGCCAGGCCCCATCTTTTCTCACCGCATGGGGCTCCAACAACACCAGCCGCATTGCGGTCGCGGTCGCGTGCCCAACCCCAGTGCGGGCACCACCCCCTAGCGGTTCAGCATGACCTCTGTGGTGGCGAATGAAGCCACCACCCGCGTCGCCCAGAGCCTGCAGGGGCAAGGCCACGACAGCCTGGTCGCCGACCGCGCCGCAGCAGGCGTCACTAACATTTGCGCGCTGGCCGACAGCAGTTCCGACCACCACCATGTGCGCCCCACGCGTCGCCGTGACTGCTGGCGTTGACGGCAACGCCACGCTGGGCCCAGCACGCCCCACCCCCGCCGACGTGGAGGCCGCGCCTAGAACGGGGAATATCCAGCCCTTTCCTGACTGTTTCGGAATTGGACGGCAGTCCGTATCAGACGCCATCACTTCAAAGAACAGGAGCGTGATCCGGCCGGCTCCAGCTGGGAAGACGGGGCCAACTGGCCACTCAGCAGAAGCGGGGCCGCGCTGAATGGCCTTGCTGGTTCAGCGTGCTGTTCTCCACACCCTTCCATTAACGGCCCAGTAACGCTGAGTTTCCCACACTGCGGCTGGATTGCGCAGCGACAACACAGCGGCCCCTGTTCCCGGACAGGCGCCACACCTGGCTGGCATCCAGGAGGCCATTATGAATTCCACTCTCGCCCAAGCCACCGCCACCGCCGAGCACCTCTGGCACACCGCTGAAGTTCATGGCCGCGCCGAAACGGTCAACCGTGGCCTGCAGCGGCAGACCTTCACCGCCGCCCTGGCGGCGCCCACGGCCGACACACCCAGCAGCAGCAGCCTAAACGATCTCCTCAATGGGGTGGGCACGGCGCCCGGCGCCACCACCGTGGTGACGGTGCCGGCCGCGCCAGCCACAGGCGACATCGCGCTGGTGCAGAACGTACAGACGCTCGATTCGTATATCGCCACACTGACGGCCCTGGTGATGTACAACAACCACCCGGCGCCCTACGACCTGTCTGATCCCAAGCAGGCCGCCCAGTTCGTGATTGATCTGGCCAATGCCCGCAACTACGTGGTGACCGGGGGGACGGTCAAAGCCATTCCCATGTACCTCCCGATGGGCGAGGCCAGCACCCAGACCATCAACAAGAGCACGACCTCGGCCGACCTGCATCTCGAATTGCTCAGTGCCATGTTCGGCGCGCTGGGGCTGCCGGCCGCCGTGATGACGGAGCTGGACGGCATCCTGACCGAGGTCAATCAGTCCCTGCAGAGTCTGAAGCTGTCGTTCGAGACCCAGAGCCAGACCCTGAACCACTTTGTGAGCTTCTATCACCTCGTGCCGGTGGAGGGCTCCAATCCAGTGATCAACAGCATGCGGGTGGAGTTTATCTACCTTCAGCTCAATCAGAGCTCCTGGAAGGCGGCCGTGGGCAAATCCTCAGTGGACCACTTCACATTGGACGTGACCATGACCCGCACCACGGCCACGATGAGCGCCGGCATTGTGGCGGCCAACGCCTCGAATATCGTCAACGCCCTTATGCAGCTGACCGCCAATGATCCCAGCACGATCTCCAAGATGACGGGCATGAAAGGTGTGAAGACCTAACGCTCACTGAGGCAGCGGGGAAGAGCAACGAACTGAGCTTCAGGGAAACAGTGCCTGGCCGGCAGCGGGACCAGTTGCCGGCCTGGAGGACCTATGGGTATCAATGCAGATTTTCTGATCAAACACGTTCGGCCCGCCGATATGGAGGCGTACAACCTGATCTGCAATGCGCGGGGGGCAGGCAGTCTCCATGATTATCTTGTGCAGGCGGGGGTCACCCCGCAACAGATAGACACGGCGTTCAACCTGTGGGCGGGCCTGGCGGTGCTGGACATCGGCACGCCGGCCAACCTCCCTGCCTATGCCAACGCGGCCATTGCCATTTCCCAGGCACGTTGGCAGGAGTTCTATCAGACGGCCGCGTCCACCATCATGTTCCTGAATGGGCCGTTGCTCCGGGAACTGTCGTATCAGAGTGAGCGGCATGCAGGGGCGAACTTCGACTTTGATCCAGCGGAACAGATCCCACTGGCGATCACCGTGCCCCAGCATGGCAACCAGGTCCAGGTGCAGCGCAACCTTAACGGCGCCCACCTGACCTCGGATGCCCATGGAAATGCCTGTCACTTCGCTGGGCTGTTCTGAGTCTGAGAGAGGTGCCGTTCAAATGAGGCGTTCCGCAGCCCACCCGAAGGCAGGCTGCAACCAATGGCCTCGCGCCAAACACGCAGATCTGGCAGTTTCAATCCTCAGCCCACCCGAAGGCGGGCTGCAACCCACCTGCACGGCTACCACCGGCGCCGGGGGCGTGTTTCAATCCTCAGCCCACCCGAAGGCGGGCTGCAACCAGCGAGTCCGAATCTGGCGTCTGGGACGTCGCGGTTTCAATCCTCAGCCCACCCGAAGGCGGGCTGCAACCGGGGACGCTCACGGTGAGACGGGCGGGCCCGGCGTTTCAATCCTCAGCCCACCCGAAGGCGGGCTGCAACCTGGGGCGGGAGTGGCGCAGAGGGACTGCTCTGGTTTCAATCCTCAGCCCACCCGAAGGCGGGCTGCAACGCCAGCGACGAGATCCGCTGGGCCAGCATGGGGTGTTTCAATCCTCAGCCCACCCGAAGGCGGGCTGCAACAAGGACGTCACCACCAAAGTCTGGGGCATTCCTGGGGTTTCAATCCTCAGCCCACCCGAAGGCGGGCTGCAACCGTGCACCGGTTAGACAGCCCGATGCGGACACGTTTCAATCCTCAGCCCACCCGAAGGCGGGCTGCAACGAGATCGCTGGCTTTGCCATCACCAAGGACACCGTGGTTTCAATCCTCAGCCCACCCGAAGGCGGGCTGCAACGGTCGCTGATCATCTGCTCTTCGGTGGTGTCGTGGTTTCAATCCTCAGCCCACCCGAAGGCGGGCTGCAACGGCTGGATAA
>NZ_JAIQXV010000033.1 GCF_020166415.1 Deinococcus multiflagellatus | reverse complement strand
TGGCAAGCTACCGGTCTGGGCCTGCTTCAAAAAGCTTCAGACCGGTGAGATTCGCCGCTGGCACCGCCGGATGGTGGTTTACGGCGTGTCCTTGTGCCTGTGTGCCACCAAGAATGCGGCTGGCGAGGTTCTGTACCTCGCCTACCGGGGCCACGCATCAAAGAATCTCCGCCGCTACGCGCAGCGCTGGCAGGCGGAAAACCTGCATTCAGCCCTCAAAAGCCGAGGCTTTCATCTCGAAGACACGGGTCTGACCCAGGCAGAGCGCGTCTCGACCTTGCTCACCTGTGTGTCGGCTGCTTTCATCTGGGCTTGTGTGACAGGCCAGCTCCTGGCTGCCAGACAGCCCGTGAAACGCAAGAAACACGGACACCGCACGGTGTCCGTGTTCCGACTGGGTCTCGATCATCTCCAAGATCTCCTGCTCCACCCGTCGCCTTCGTCCTGGCGGGCACTTCAGGCCCTCATGCCCAGTTTTGACGGGTAGTCAGGGGCGTTTCATACGCTGATGTCGAACTTTAGTTCGGTTAGAGAGTTCAGATCACCGAAACAACAGGTCAGACTGGTTCCTAAGGGAGCAGCTACTGGGATAGCTTATCGAGCAAGATGGTAAATGATGGTTATTCGGCGAGGGCACGGCAGTTGGTGAGATTCGGTTTTTACCTTTTGCCACTCATCATCTTATTGGTCTTCGGGCGAAGGGTTTTCCCAGGCTCGGATCTCGTTGGCCTCATTGTCATGTGCCTTTTTTTCAATATCCTCTGGATTCCAATTACCAACTACTTTCTAAATCATTACGTTTTCAAAGGCTATGCCATGAAAATCACCTTGGTTTTGCATGGTGAAAATGGAATGCGGAGCTTTTTAGAGAAGGTGTGGCCTGGAGATTATCGAGGATCATTCGATCAGTCGATCACGAATCAGGCTCTTAGAAATCGTACGCTTGGCTCATTTAAGCGAGATGTTGTACCGTCATTGCTGGCTGCACAGCCAGCGTGGGAAGGATATCGTGTTGAGTATATTTCTGCCGTTTATAGAGACATAAATAAGGTATTTAATACTTGGGAAAGTATCTTAAAAAGCAAAGAGCTGGCAGGTGGTTCACTAAAGAGTGCTGCGGGCGGCTCCGGTGTATTTGGCGTCAATCTCGTATTCTACAGTTTTGATAGTTTTAGGGAACTAGATGTCGCTGAAGTCGATCACCTTGATGCTGCACAATTGGCTCAACTGTTAGCAAGGGTTGCACAGATTGAAGTGACGAGCACATATGGCTGCGTCGTAGATTGGACTCCAAAAAACCCCAGTGATCTGCTTGATCGAGACCAAGCCCTCGTCATCTTCCCAGACATCAGCCGTATCTGAATATCTTGACTGACTATATGAGGTCGATAAAATGCCAAGTTTGGGACAACCCACCTAAGCGCGATGCTTCTGCCGTGGATTCAGATTAAGTCAATGACCACCTCAAATCCTCCAGCTTGACAAGAAGCCAGACTTTTGGATGCGCGAACGTTTCTGACTCGATCTGTGATTGGATTCGCTTGCTGCTCGTCGGCTCCATCCCCGCTCTCCCAAAAGTTTTGACTGGTAGTCAGGTTGCCGAAAACCCGGTTCATGCAGTTCACAGCCCTCCGTGAAATTCGGTGAAGGAGAGTGCAAGTGCCTGCCAGTTGGTCGCCTCAACTCCGATATAGAAAGAGAGTGCTGGTCGGTCAGTTTACTGAATTTTCATCGCTTGAATAGTGGCTCTGGCATCACTTATAGCGATGCCATTTCGATTTACTTGAGCCCTGGTCCAATTATCCCTATCTAGCCAGAACAGACTTTTTTGGTAGGCCAATGAGTCTAGAGACCGTTCTATACTTCGGGCAGATATGGCAGCGGCCCTCCAATAACGTGCCAAATCCGCCTCTTTCTCATAGTCTCTATGCTCCTTTTTTGCGTTCATATGATCATCCTCTCCAGAGGCGCGCTCAATCTTCTTGATATAAATTTCTGTTTCGATAAGTGCCCTCTCGAATTTTTCAAGGATTATGCGACGATCCGCCGGCTGAGTCCTCGGCAGGTAATTTTGGAGAGCGACAACAACATCGAGAAAGAAGCTCGCAGCGCTGAAGTCCATGTGGGCACCCTAAATGGGAGAGGGCCGAAGTACAAGACTCCGGCCCTCCCCGCTGTTGACCATCACCTTTGGACGGTCAACCATCACCCTCTTTAGAAATCCATGCCGCCCATGTCAGGGGCGCCGCCGCCTGCGGGGGCCTTTTCCTTCTCGGGCTTGTCGCTGACAATCGCTTCGGTGGTCAGGATCAGCGCGCCGATGCTGGCGGCGTTCTGCAGCGCGGTGCGGGTCACCTTGGCGGGGTCCACGATCCCGGCGGCCACCATGTCGTCCACGTACTCGCCGGTTGCGGCGTTGAAGCCGAAGCGGGGCTTGTCGCTGTTGATCACGGCGTTCACGATGACGCTGCCTTCCTCGCCGGCGTTCATGGCGATCTGGCGGGCGGGCTCTTCCAGGGCGCGGATCAGGATGCGCGCGCCGGTGGCCTCGTCGCCGGTCAGGCCTTCAGCGGCCTTCTTGACGGCGGGGATGATGCGCAGCAGCGTGGTGCCGCCGCCGGCCACGATGCCTTCTTCCACGGCCGAGCGGGCGGTGGACAGGGCGTCTTCGTAGCGGTGCTTCTTTTCCTTCAGTTCGGTTTCGGTGGCGGCGCCCACGCGGATCACGGCCACACCGCCGGCCAGCTTGGCGAGGCGCTCCTGCAGCTTCTCGCGGGCGTAGTCGCTGTCGGTGGTTTCCAGTTCGCCCTTGATGGCGTTGACGCGGGCGTCAATCTGGCTCTGCTCGCCCTTGCCGTCCACAATGGTGGTTTCGTCCTTGGTGATGCGGATGCGCGCGGCGCGGCCCAGCATGTCCATGGTGACGTTTTCCAGCTTGTGGCCCAGGTCCTCGCTGACCACTTCGCCGCCCGTCACAGCGGCAATGTCGCGCAGCATTTCCTTGCGGCGGTCACCGAAGCCGGGGGCCTTCACGGCGGCGATGTTCAGCGTGCCGCGCAGCTTGTTGACCACCAGGGTGGCCAGGGCCTCGCCTTCCACGTCCTCGGCGATGATCAGCAGCGGACGGCCGGTCTGGGCGACCTTCTCCAGAATGGGCAGCATGTCCTTGAGGTTGCTGACCTTCTTCTCGTTGATCAGGATGTAGGCGTCTTCCAGGACGGCTTCCATCTTCTCGGGGTTGGTGATGAAGTAGGGGTTGATAAAGCCCTTGTCGAACTGCATCCCTTCCACGACGTCCACTTCGGTGTCAAAGCCCTTGGACTCTTCGATGGTGATGACGCCTTCTTTGCCCACCTTGTCCATCGCGCTGGCGATTTCCTGGCCGACGGCTTCGTCGTTGGCGGAGATGCCGGCAACCTTCTTGATGGCGTCGCTGTCCTCGACGGGCACGGCCAGGGCCTTGATTTCCTCGATGGCAATCGCCACGGCTTTTTCAATGCCGCGCTTCAGGGCCAGGGGGTTGGCGCCGGCGGCCACGTTGCGCAGGCCTTCTTTCACCACGGCCTGACCCAGCACGGTGGCGGTGGTGGTGCCGTCACCCGTGATGTCGTTGGTCTTGCTGGCGACTTCCTTCAGCAGCTGGGCGCCGATGTTCTCCAGCTTGTCTTCCAGCTCCACTTCCTTGGCAACGGTCACGCCGTCCTTGGTGATGGTGGGGCTGCCGAACTTCTTCTCGATCACCACGTTGCGGCCACGCGGCCCCAGGGTCACTTTGACGGCGTTGGCGACGGCATTCACACCGCGTTCCAGGCTGCGGCGGGCGGCTTCATCAAACACGAGCTGTTTAGCCATGATGGATTCTCCTTTGAAGGTCTAAGGGTCGAAGAGTCAAAGGGTCTAAGCCCTTTGTTGTTCCTGTTGTTCCCTCCCCACCCGTGGGGGAGGGCCTTGCGAAGCAAGGGGTGGGGGGGCGTGTGACCAGCTCAGACGCCCCGCGCCCCTCATTCCACAATCGCCAGGATGTCGCGCTCGGCCAGAATCGAGTAGTTCTTGCCTTCCAGGCTGACTTCCGTGCCGCCGTACTTGGCGAAGTACACGGTGTCGCCTTCTTTCACGTCCAGCGCCACGCGGGTGCCGTTGTCCAGCATCTTGCCGCTGCCCACGGCAATGACCTTGCCGCGCTGGCTCTTTTCCTTGGCGGTGTCGGGGACGTACAGGCCGCCAGCGGTCTTCTGCTCGGCTTCCTCGATGATTTCAACTAGAACGCGGTCACCTAAAGGTTTCAGCATGTCGTGTCCTCCTGTGAAGTGGGGTGTGTGGGGCCACCCACCGGCAGAGTCCGGCGGGTTTTTGCCGTTCCGCACGCAAGACTAGTCCTCCCGTAAGAAAATTGTCAAATCCTCGAATCTGGGAATCTGAGCGTGGTGCGCTCAAGGCGCGCCAGCACGCGCAATCCGCATATGCGCTTGCGTCCTATTGCTTCCAACATATATATGTATGGCACCAATACACAGCTGACCTGCTCCCCGCAGGTCTGGAGGTTCCCTATGGCTGCCCGCCCCGCCACCCTGAGCCGCACCGCCTTTGAAGACGCCTTTCATGCCCTCCGGGGCGCGCCCCTGACCCTGGCCGTGCTGGACCTGGACCACTTCAAGACCCTGAACGACACCCTGGGCCACAGCGAGGGTGACCGGGTGCTGCGGAACGTAGAGCGGCTGCTGTCCGGCAGCCTGCCCAGCGGCAGCATTGTGGGGCGCATTGGCGGCGATGAGTACGCCGTCATCCTGCCCGAGACGGCCGCCGAAACCGCCCTGATCCTCTTTGACGAGGTGATCAAGCACTTTCACATTCACCGGGATCCGCAGTGGCCCAAGAGCCTGGGCCTGAGCGTGGGGCTGGCCGCCCGCCCGGCCCACGCCACCACCTACGAGGACCTGAAACGCGCCGCCGACGAGGCCATGATCCGCGCCAAACGCGAGGGCCGCGCGCGGGCCTGCATCTACGTGGAAAGCAAGATGGTGCTGAAAAGCAACTACTACCCCAAAAGCCAGCTGGAACGCCTTGCCAAGCTGTCTGGCGCCCTGGGCCGCACCGAGGCCAGCCTGCTGCGCGAGGCGCTGGATGATCTGATTGAGCGGCACCGGGGGGAATTGTGAAGGGGGAAGTGGGGAGTGGGCCGTGGGGAGTGGGAAAAGCCCACGACCCACACACCACGCTCCATGATCCACTGATAGGTGGTTGGCAGGCCGCGCTTGCGGAAGCCTGGGACGCCTACTTACACGGCTCGTATCCCATTGGGGCGGTGATCGTGGATGGGGGTGGGCAGCTGCTGGCGCGGGGGCGCAACCGGCTGGGTGAGGAGCGGCGGGTGGACGGGGTGATCAGCGGGCATGAGCTGGCGCACGCCGAGATCAATGCGCTGCTGAACCTGCCGGGCACGCCCCGCCCGGAGTGCCAGAGCTGGACGGTGCTGACCACGGTGGAGCCCTGCCCGCAGTGTGCCGGGGCGATTGCCATGAGCGGCCTGCGCGCGGTGGCCTACGCCGCGCCGGACCCCTGGGGCGGCTGCACCCGCCTGCTGACGGCCGACGCCTACGTGCAGAAAAAAGGCATTCGGGTGGGCCGGGCCCCCGAGGCCGTGCAGCGGCTGGCCCTGCGGCTGATGGTTCACGCCATCGTGGAAGAGGGCAGGGGCGAGCGCGGCGCGGTGCTGCACAGCTTTGCGGCGGCCCACCCCGACGACGTGGCCCTGGCCGAGGCGCTCTATGAGGCCGGCACCCTGCGGGCTCTGCGGGATCGCCGCGCCCCACTGGCCGACGCGCTGGCGGTCCTGGCGTGAGCGCGCCCCGGTTTGCCAACCTCTCGCCCGGGGCCGACCGGGTGGGCCGCGCCTGCGCCTGGATTGAGCGGGAGGACGGCTATGTGCTGATGGTGGGCCTGGCCTGGGGCGGCTGGACCCTGCCGGGCGGCGGGGTCCACCCCGGCGAGAGCGGCGCGCAGGCGGCCATGCGGGAAGCCTGGGAGGAAACCGGCGCCCACACCGAGGTGGCGGGCGAACCCGTCCCTCTGACCGGGGCCAGCGGCGCGGACGCCGAGTGCTGGCCGCTGCGCCTGCTGGCCCTGGACCCCAGCCCCGAAGGCCGCCCGGTGGCCTGGGTGAATCCCCGGGCACTGCCCTGGGCCGATGACGTGCAACTGCGGCAGGTGCTGGCGGCGCGCGGCGAGTTACCCAGCGGCCTGGACGTGCCCCCGCTGGTCACGGCCGCCCTGAAAGAAGCCGCGCGGCTGCACATCCAGGACTCGTGTTCGCTGGACACGGGCCGCTTGCTGCGCACCCTGGCCGCCAGCAAGCCGGGCGGGCGGCTGCTGGAACTGGGCAGTGGGGTGGGCGCAGGCGCCGCGTGGCTGCTGGCCGGCATGGACCCCTCCGCGCGCCTGCTGACCGTAGAGGCCGACCCCCTGCGTGCCGAGACCGCCTGGGCCGTCCTGGCCCCCGACCCGCGCGCCCGGGTGCTGCACGGCGACTGGACCGGCGCGCTGGCTCAGGGGCCCTTTGACCTTCTGTTTGCCGATTGCCGCGCGGCCAAGGGCGAAGGCGAGGCGCTGGGGCAGCTGGTGGCCGCCCTGGCCCCCGGGGGCCTGCTGGTCATGGACGATTTCAGTCCGCCGGCACACCTGCCCGAAGCGCTGCGGGGCGGCGACCCGTTGCGCGCCGCCCTGTTCAGCCACCCGGCCCTGAATTGCAGTGAACTGGAAGTCAGCCGCCGCGAGCGCGTGGTGCTGGGGGTGAAACGGGCATGATCGAGTTTGCCCCGGTGTCGCCCCGCACCGCGCTGGCCACCCGCACGCTGCTTCTGGCGGGGCTGCGGGAACGCTTTGATCCGCTGCGCGAGGAATATCTGGGCGACGTGCCGGGCCTGCCGGACACCTCTGCCGCCCCGCGCCTGCTGCTGGTGGGCACGGTCCAGGGGCAACCGGTGTGCTGCGGCGCCGTGAGCCCCGAAGAGGGTCAGACGTGGCGCCTTGAGCGTGTCTCGGTCCACCCCGACTGGCGCGGGCGTGGCCTGGCGCAGGGGCTGCTGGCACAGCTGAAAGCCGAGGCGCGTGCCCGGGGTGCCCGGCGGCTGGTGCTCACCACCCGGGCGGGTTGGACCTCGGCCACTCCCCTTTCCCGCTCGAAAGGCTTTCCGCCCACCCACCAGGACGAGCACGCCTATACCGACGGCAGTGGCTCTACCGCCCTGCATGTTCAGAAGGTTCTGCAATGACCCACCTGCACCTCACCATCCTGCGCCACGGCCGCAGCCGCGCCGACGACGAGGGCGTGCATGAAGGCCGCTACGATTCACCCCTGACCGCCCAGGGGCAGGCGCAGGCCCAGGCGCTCGCGGCCTACTGGCAGGCCCACCCGCCGGGATTTGACCGGGTGTATGCCTCCACCCTGCATCGGGCCCACGAAACAGCCCAGATCGTCGCAGATGCCCTGGGCCTTCCCTTGACCCCCACCGATCTCCTTCGGGAGACAGTGGCCGCAGGTTCGGGGGCGGCCCCTCACCTCTCTTGATCTGGTGGCGCGTCTCTGTGGGCAATAGTGGGACAACGGTCCCCTGGCCGGCCTGAAGCGAGACGAGGCCCTGGCCCGCTATCCCATTCCTGCCTTCCGCCACGACCTGGACGCCTTTACCCCCAAGGGCGGCGAGAGCCAGGGCGCCATTCGGGCCCGCGCGCTCACGGCGCTGGAACGGGTCTGGCAGGGTGGGGGCGAGCGGGTGCTGCTGGTGACCCACGGCGGCTTTGGCAACACCCTGCTGCGGGAACTGCTGCACAGCGCGCGGGGCTGGTTCGCGTTCGGGGACACAGCCTTCGCCACGGTGCGCCTCAGCCGGAGCAGCCATACGGCGGTGCTGACTGGGGTGAACCTCATGCCCCACCTAGAGCAGATGACCTGAAGAGGATGTTGGGTCTCGACCCTCGCCCCTCGTGGGACTCGAAGAGCTGCACCGCAGAGAGGGCCTCGCGCCGCGAGGGGTGAGGGGGTTCTTTGGTCAACCGCTCTAGGCGGCGAGGGGCCGTTCAGGGCAGGGTGACCTCGGCGCGGGCGTCCCCCACCGAGAAGCGGTACGCGCCGGCCAGGGGTTGCCAGCGGCCCGGCCCAAACACATCGCCCCCCCAGCTCTGCAGGCGCTCCCCCGGCACCGTGACCGTGACGCGGCGGGTCTCGCCCGCCTTCAGGGCCGCCTGCAGCGCGGCCACCGGGCGGGCGACCGCCTGCAGGGCCCCGCCCGGCGGCAACCCGGCCCGGACCAGGAACGTGGCTGTGCCCGCCCGCGAACCGGTATTGCTCAGCTCGGCGCTGACGGTCACGCCGGCCGCGCTGGCCGTGGCTGTCAGGCCCCGCGCCGCGAAGGTGGTGTAATCCAGGCCGTGGCCCAGGGGATAAAGCGGCTGCGGCGCTTCTCCGGCCCCTTCCGGTGGCCGGTCGGCGGTGAGGCCCGCCTGCGCGGCGGTGTCCGGCCACGTGAAGGGCAGGCGGCCCGGAAAGCCCGCGCGGCCATACAGGGCGTCGGCCAGGGCGGCGCCGCCCTCGCTGCCCGGCAGGTAGGCCATGACCAGGGCGGCCAGTTCATCGCGCAGGTCGGCGGGCAGCACGATGGGCCGCCCGGCCATCAGCACCGCCACCACGGGCTTCCCGGTCCCCATCAGGTCGCGCAGCAGCGTGACTTGCTCGGCGGGAAGGCTGAGGCCAGGGTTGTTCGCCTCCCACTCGGCGGCGGGCGGCTCGCCCAGGGCCACGATCACCGTGTCGGCCTGCTTTGCTGCTGTCAGCAGCGCCGGGCGTTTGCTCTCCGGCAGGGCGCTGACCGTAACGCCCGCCGGGGCGCCCGCTTTCAGGGCCACCGCCAGCGTGCTGACGCGCGGTACGTCGTTCACGTTGCCCCGGCCCACGCCCTGCCAGTTCACGCTCCAGCCGCCCAGTTGCAGGGCGGCGCTGTCCATGGCGGGCCCGGTAACCAGCACGCGCCCGCCCTGCAGCGGCAGGGTGCCGCGTGGGTTTTCCAGCAGGGTCAGGCTGGCCGCCGCCGCGCGCCGCGCCAGTTCGCGGTGGTCGCCCAGTTCGCCGCTGCCTGCCAGGGGGCCGTCCAGCAGGCCCAGGCGCGCCTTGAAGGTCAGCACGCGCAGGGTGGCCTCGTCCAGCCGGGCCTGAGTGACCAGGCCCGAGGTGACGGCCTCTTTCAGGGCGGCCCCATACGCCTCGACGGTGTTGGGCACCATGTACACGTCCAGCCCGGCGTTGACGCTGGCGGCAGTGGCCCGCAGCAGGTCCGCGTGGGTGCGGTAGGTGCCCACCAGCCGGTCAATGTCGTTCCAGTCGCTTACCAGCAGCCCGCCAAAGCCCAGTTCGCCGCGCAGCACCCCGGTCAGCAGGGCGGCCGAGGCGTGCGCCGGCACCCCGTTCACGCTGCCACTGTTGGCCATCACGCTCAGGGCCCCGGCGCGAATGCCGGCCTGAAAGGGGGGCAGCACCGTTTCGTGCAGGGTGCGGGGGCTGAGCTCCGCGTTGCCCCGGTCCAGGCCCAGCGTGCCCAGACCGTAGCCCGCAAAGTGCTTCAGCGTGGCGGCCACCCCCTCGTCCTGCAGGCCTGTCACCGCCGCCGCCACATGGTCGGCCACCAGCCACGGCGCCTCGCCAAAAGTCTCGTAGAAGCGGCCCCAGCGGGGATCGCGCCCCACATCGGCCACCGGGGCAAAGGTCCAGGCGGCGTTCAGGGCGCGCAGGTCGCGGGCGGTGGCGCGCGCGGTTGCCTCGGTCAGGGCTGGGCTGAAGGTGGCCCCCAGGCCGATGTTGTGCGGAAACAGCGTGGCGGCCGGAACGTTGTTCACCCCGTGGACCGCGTCGGTGCCGAACACCGCCGGGATGTTCCGGGGCCCGGCCGCCCGGCCCACCGCGTCCAGTGCCCGCAGAAAGTCGGCCCAGCCGCGCGGCGTGTTGGGCTGCGGGGTGTCGCCGCCTCCGTTGAGCACGCTGCCCGGCTTCAGGGCCCCAAAGGTCTGGGCCGCAGTGGCCGCCAGGGGCCCGCTGCGGCCCCCCTCGGTAAAGCGGAACACATGCGCCATGGTCACCTGACCGATCTTCTCGTCCAGGCTCAGCCCAGCCAGCAGGGCGCGCGCCTGGGCCTCGGCCGCCGCCGGGTCCAGCCACCCCGCCGGAGCCGCGCCCACCGCCGAGCCCAGGCTGGCGCTCAGCAGCGCCAGGGCCAGCCCGCACTTTAGCCCGCGCGTGCGGAACCGTGGCCCCAAGGGTTCAAGCCGAGCCGTGTGGCAAGACGAGGGTGGCGTGACCCCGCCGGGTCTGTTCCGGTGGGTGGGCGCGGGAGTCGGCCGCCCGCTCATACCGGCACGGTCTCCCGCGCCTGGGCCAGGAAATCCCGGTACCAGCGCCCCGACTGCTTCAGGGTGCGCGCCTGGGTGTCAAAGTCCACATGCACGATGCCAAAGCGTTTGTCGTAGCCTTCGGCCCACTCGAAGTTGTCCATCAGCGACCACGCGAAGTAGCCGCGCACCTTCGCGCCCTGGGACATGGCCGCCTGCATGGCCGCCAGGTGGCTTTCCAGGTACCGCGTGCGCTCGCCGTCGTGCACGGTGCCGTCCTCGCTGACGGTGTCGGGGTAGGTGGAGCCGTTTTCGGTGATGTAGATGGCACCGGGGGCGTAGTCCCGCTGCAGGCGCACCAGCAGGTCAGTCAGGCTGTCCGGGGCCACCTCCCAGTCAAAGCCGGTGTAGGCGCTGCCTTCCGGGCGAATCTGGCGGGCGTGCAGCCAGCCCTCGCCGGGGGCGTCCTGCATGACGGCGCGGGAATACATGTTCACGCCCAGAAAGTCGGTGGGCGCGGCGATCCGGTCCTCGTCGCCGGGCCGCACCAGTCCGCGTGCCTGGGGGCTGGCCTCGCCCAGCAACTGCACCATGTCCTGCGGGTAGCCGCGCCCATACAGCGGGTCCAGATACCAGCGGTTCTGAAAGCCGTCGCCCCGCCGGGCCGCCGCGTGGTCGGCGGCGCTGTCACTGGCGGGGTAGGTGTGGTGCAGGTTCAGGGTGATGCCCACCTGGGCGCCCGGCGCGGCCTCGCGGATCACCGGCACCGCCAGCCCGTGGGCCAGCAGCAGGTGGTGTGAGGCGGCAAAGCTGTCTGCCAAGTCACTGGCCCCCGGCGCGTGGACGCCGTTGCCGTAGCCCAGGTACGCCGAGCACCACGGCTCGTTCAGGGTGATGAAGTGCCGCACCCGGTCCCCCAGCGCGCCCGCCACCACGCCCGCGTACTCGGCAAAGGCCTCGGCCGCCCCGCGCACCCGCCAGCCGCCCTCGTCCTCCAGGGTCTGCGGCAGGTCCCAGTGGTACAGCGTGGCCCAGGGGACAATGCCCCGGGTCAGCAGGCCGTCCACCAGCCGGTCGTAAAAGTCCAGCCCGGCCCGGTTCACGGCGCCGCGCCCCTGGGGCAGCACGCGCGGCCACGCCACGCTGAAGCGGTAGGCATTGACCCCCAGCCCCTGGATCAGGTCCAGGTCTTCCGGCAGGCGGTGGTAATGGTCGCAGGCCACGTCGCCGGTGTCGCCGCCGCGCACCTTGCCCGGGGCGGCGCAGAAGGTGTCCCAGATGCTGGGGCCCCGGCCGTCCTCATGGGCGGCGCCCTCGATCTGGTAGGCACTGGTGGCCACGCCCCAGGTAAAACGGGCCGGAAAACGCGCAGGGTCAGGGGTGTGGTTGCTCATGCAAAAACTCCGTGGAAACAGGCAGGAAAGGAGGTCGGACACAGCGGGCGAAGGGCTGGATGGGGCCCGCTGTGGGCAGAAGAGGAGTCAAAGGGGAGAGGCCGGGCGGTGAAGGCTGATCCGGTCACCTCCAAAAACGATTCAGTTGGGGGGGCAGAGACAGGCGGGTGCACAGGGCGCCTCACCCGCCTGCTGGGGGCCAGAGGCGGGGGCGCCTCAGTCCTTGACCGCCCCGCTGGTCAGGCCACTGATGACCTGACGGCTGGCGAAGAGAAACACGATCACCAGCGGAATCACGGTGATCACGACCAGCATCATGATCGCGCCCCAGTCCACGTTGACGTTGGTGGCGCCGCCGCCCAGCCGGCGCAGGCTCAGGGGGAGGGTCATGGTGTCGGGTTCGCTGAGTTTCATGATCAGCGCGCCCTTGAAGTTGTTCCAGGCGCCCACGAACGTCACCACGCCCAGCGTGGCCAGAATGGGCCGGATCAGGGGCAGCACCACCCGGCGGTAGATGCCGAACTCCGTGGCGCCGTCGATGCGCGCGGCTTCAATCAGTTCGCGGGGCAGGGCCGAGGCGATGTACTGGCGCATCAGGAAGATGCCAAAGGCGTTCGCCATGCCCGGCACCCACAGGGCGCGCGGCTCGCCCACCCAGCCCAGCACGTTGTTCATCACCAGAAAGCTGGGAATGTCCATCACCAGCGGCGGAATGAGCATGGTGGCCAGAATGAAGGCGAACAGCGCCCGCTGGCCCCGGAAGTTGTACATGGCAAAGGCGTAGCCGGCCAGCGAGCAGAAAAACAGGGTGGTGGCGGTGGCGACCAGCGCGAGGTACAGCGAGTTCCAGAAGTGGCGCAGCGCCTTGCCGTCTGTGACCTGCAGCAGGCCGCGCAGGTTGTCGTCGAAGGCCGGGCCAAACCACAGGTGCGGCGGAAAGGCAAAGACTTCGGCGCTGGGCTGCGAGGCCCACACGAACATCAGGTAAAAGGGCACCACCGACAGGGAACACACCAGCCCCATCAGCAGCCACAGGGGCAGGCGGCGCCAGCCCCGCAGCGGGCGCCTGGGGCGGGCCACAGCGGGCGCCGCGCGAACCGGGGTACTGGTCACCGCTCACCTCCGCGTGAAAACAGGACGTTGTTCACCATGCTCAGGGCAAAAATCGCCAGGAACAGCAGCCAGCTCATGGCCGAGGCGTACCCCATATCCAGGTCGCGGAAGGCGGTATTAAAGATGTGCATGGCGGTGGTCAGGCCCGCGCCGCTGCTGCCCCCGCCGTCACCCAGCAGCATGAACGGTTCCTCGAACAGCTGCATGTTGCCCACAATCGTCAGGGTGAAGGCGTAGAACATCATGGGCCGCAGCAGCGGCAACGTGATGTACCAGAACTGCTGCCATTTCCCCGCGCCGTCCACGGTGGCGGCCTCGTACACATCCTCACTGATGGCCTGCAGCCCCGAGAGGTACAGCACCACGTTCCAGCCCAGGTAGCGCCAGAACACCACCGCCGCCACCGAATACGGCACCATGCTGGGGTCGCCCAGCCAGCGCACCGGGTCCAGGCCCACCAGCCCGCGCAGGTAATTCAGCAGCCCCAGCCGCTCGGAGTACAGCGTGGCGAACACGATAGCAATTGCCACGGCGTTGGTGATGTACGGCAGAAACAGCACCGTGCTCAGGGTGCTCTGGTAGCGGCGCAGGCTCTGGTGAATCAGAAAGGCCAGCGGCAGCGCTGCGAGATGCTGCGGCACCCCCGCCAGCAGGCCAATCCACACCGTGTTCTTCAGCGTGGTCCAGAACTGGTCCTGGCGGTCCAGGGCCAGCGCGAAGTTCTCGAAGCCCACGAACTTCCAGTGGCCCAGACCGTCTAAGGGGCTCCAGAGGTGAAAGGCCAGGAACAGGCTGAACAGCAGCGGAAACAGCCCGAACACCAGAAACAGAAGAAAGAACGGGCTGACAAACACGTACGGCGCGAAACGCTGCTGCAAACGCGCGTAGCTCAGCCGGGCGCGGGCGGGGGCGGGCAGGCGGTGTGACATGGCGGTCCTTGGAAGGGGAGGGGGGGGCAGCAGGGGCGCGCCGGTCACCTGCACGCGCGCCTGCCGGCCAGGAAGGGGGGCGGGGGGTGCTTACCGGGCGCGGCGCAGAATCTGGGCGCGGGCGTCGGAGAGGGCCTGCTTGATGTCCTTGCCCTTTTCCAGCACGTTGGTCAGCTCGGTCTGCACGATCTGGTCGGCCACCGAGTCGTACTTGTTCACGTCAATGGGCTGGGTCTTGGCGGCGGCGTCGCGCCACAGCACGCGCGCTTTCTGGCCGCCCAGGAAGTCCACCGGCTCGCTGAACACCTTGTCCTTCTGCGCCGAGACCAGCGCGGGGAACGCGCCGTTGTCCTCAAAGGCGGCGATCTGCGCACTCTGGTTCATGGTCATGAACTTGATGAATTCCCAGGCCCACCCCTTGTTTTTGGCCTTGCTGGGAATGCCGTAGAAGGTGCCGCCCCACGAGGCAAAGGAGCGCTCCGGGAGGTTCTGCACGCGCCACAGGCCCTTGGTGTCGGGGGCCATCCAGTTCTGCAGGGCGCCCTGCAGCCACGCGCCGGAAAACTGCGTGGCGACCGTGCCCTTTTTAAAGGCGTCATACCACTCGTTGGTCCACTCGCCCACCTTGGCGTCCAGGCCCGCGTCGCGGATCTGTTTGCTGAGGGTAAAGGCGCGCACAAAGCGGGCATTGTCTGGGCCCACCAGCAGGTTGTTGCCCTTGTCGAAGTAAATGCCTTCGCCGGGCTTGAGGTTCGTGCGGATGATGATCCCGTACACCGAGGCCGCCGTGTTCACCAGATACGCGCCGGTCTTGGCCTTGATGGTCTTGCCGGCCGCAATGTAGGACTCCCACGAGCGCTGCATGTTCACCGGGTTCACGCCGGCCTTGTCCAGCACGTCCTTGCGGTAGAAGAAGGTGCCGGGGCCGATGTCGGTGGGCATGGCGATAAAGCGCCCGTCGCTGCTGGTGGCCTGCGCAATCGTAAAGGGCGTGAACAGCTTCTTGGCCGCCGCGGCGTTGTAGGGCGCCTTGTTCAGGTCTTCCAGGCCCTGCCCCTCGGCAAATTTGGCCACGTAGCCCACCTCAATGGCCATCACGTCGGGCAGACCCTGCCCGGTGGCCAGCGCGGTGGTCATGGCGTTGTGGTGGTCGGCGTACTGCTGCGCCTGCATGTTGATCGTGACATTGGGGTATTTCTTCTGCCACGCGGGCAAAATCGCCTTGATCGAGCTGTCCAGGCTGGGAAAGACCGCCACGGTGAGGGTCACCTTTTCCTGGGCGTGGGCCTGCCCCAGCAGCAGGGCGGCGGCAAGAACGGACACAAGACCTTTGTTCATAGAAACCTCCAGAGGGTTTTGAAAGCGCTTTCAGATTGGAGCGAAAGAAGGGGCCATCTGGGCCCGGTGCGGGGCAGGGAAGAGCTAACCAGCGGGGCCTGTCATGGTCGGCTCCGGGGCGGGGCGGTGGATTCGCGGATCACCAGTTCGGGGGTAAAGACGTGCCGCTGCGCGGGCTGGCCGTCCAGCAGCTTCAGGGCTTCCTGCGCGGCGCTCACGCCGATGTCGTAAATGGCCTGGCGCACGGTGGTCAGGGGCGGGGTCATCAGGCGCGAGGTCACCACGTCGTCAAAGCCGGTCAAGGAGACGTCGTCCGGCACCCGCAGTCCGGCGCGGTACAGGGTCAGGCGCGCGCCCAGGGCCATCTGGTCGTTGGCGCACACCAGGGCCGTGAAGGGCCGCCCGGTGTCCAGCAGGCGCTGCGCGGCCTGTTGCCCGCCGTCTTCGAGGTACTGCCCCACCTGAATCAGGTCGGGGTGGATGCTCAGCCCGGCGTCCTGCAGGCAGCCTAGAAAGGCGTTCTTGCGCTCCACGGCGTCACTCTGGCGCTCGGCGCCGCTGATATAGGCGAACTCGCGGTGCCCCAGGTCCAGCAGGTGCCCGGCGATCAGGCGCATGCCCAGGGCGTTGTCCATGACGATGCAGCTGTCGGACAGCCCCTGCACCTCGCGCCCCACGGCGATCATGGGCACGCGTTGGGCCAGGGGACGCAGCACCTCGTCGTCCAGAATGCCGCCCAGCAGAATCACGGCGTCCACCCGGCGGGCCAGCAGCACATTCAGGGCTTCCTGCTCGCGCTCGGTGCGCCACTGCCCGCTGATCACGATGGGGTGGTAGGGCGTGTCGTTCAGCGCCGCTTCGATGCCGGTCAGGGCCTCGCCGTAAAAGGTGGAGTGCAGGCTGGGCGTGACCACGCCGATGCTCAGGCTGCGCCCGCCCGCCAGCGCCTGCGCCTGCGGATTGGGCCGGAAATTCAGCCGCGCAATCACCGCTTCCACCCGCACCCGTTTGTCCGGCGCCACGTTGGCGGTGCCGTTCAGAATGCGTGACACCGTGCTGGGCGAAACGCCCGCTTCACGCGCCACTTGGGCCAGGGTGACTGGTTCGAGCACAGGCAGACAGCTCCTTAGGCGCGCAGACGCGGCCGTCTGCGAAAGAGGACTTGAGAGGTAAGGGCAGCGTAGTCCTCTTTGAAAGCGCTGTCAAGCCGGAGTGGTGGTGTCTTTTGGGCTGGGTCAGACAAGGGGGGTTGGGCCGTACATGAAGGAGAGCAGGGTTGGGGGCCCAGGCGGCACTCAATGGAGGCCGGGCCGCCCGGTGGCCCCCTCACCCTTCCGTCGCTCCGCTCCTCCCTCCCTCTCCCACCAGGGGAGAGGGGAACATGGGGAAAGCAAGTCCTTTTTAGCCCGTCTCAGCTGGCCTCCCCAGAACCCCCTCTTTCCCCTTGGCTGCCTCGACACCCTGCCCCATTCCTCCGTTCCCACGCCGTACAGTCGCCCTATGCACCACGACCTGACGCTCTCGGACGGCCCGTACACCCTGCGCCCGCTACGGGAGGCCGACAGCGCGCCGCTGCTGGCCCTGGCGCAGGCCAGCGCCCACGAATACGCGCAGATGGTCACGCCGCCCACCCTGGCGCGGTACTACGCGGCGGCGCTGCAGGCCGAGGACCAGCAGCCCTTCGTGGCCCTGGTAAACGGCGAGTACGCCGGCGCCACCCGCTACATGGAGATGCGCCCCCAGCAAAAGCGCCTGGAAATCGGCAGCACCTGGCTGGCGCCGGCGCACATGCGCACGCCTGCCAACCGCACCTTCAAGCGCCTGCTGCTGGCCCACGCCTTCGAGGATCTGGGCATGCTGCGCGTGGAGATCAAGACGGACATTCTGAACACCCGCTCGCAGCGGGCCATTGAAGGGCTGGGGGCCGTGCGCGAGGGCGTGCTGCGCCAGCACATGCCGCGCCAGGACGGCACCCAGCGCGACACGGTGATGTATTCCATTGTGGCGGCCGAGTGGCCGGCGATCAGGGCGCGGCTGGAGGGGTGGGCACGCAGGTGACGGTTTCGGTGCCGGGGACCAGCGCGGCCTGACAGGGCGGGGCGTCCGGCGCTTCTTCCGTGACCTGCACGGTCTGGGGCGCGCTGAACTCGGGGACCAGGGCCCAGCCCTCGTCGTCGGTGGTGGGGTCGCCACTCAGGTTCAGGCGGGCGTATTTCAGCGGCGTGCCGTCGGGGTGCAGCAGCCGCACCCAGGCAAAGCGCGCGAAGTTCTTGCTCCAGTCCAGCACCGTCACGCCGTGGGTCGCCAGGGTCAGGTCGCGGCGTTCCTCACGCACGCTGATGGTCACGGGCAGGCGGTCGAAATTGGGCACCACGCTCACCGACCGCTGGCCTGCACCCAGCAGCACCAGGGCCTCGCCCCGCGCGTCGGTCATCACCGGGGTGTTGTTGATCAGCAGGGGAACCCCGGGAACGCCGGCGCGCACCAGCACGCCGGGTCCGGGTTCGTCGGGCGTCACATAGACGCGCCCGCCCACCCAGGCCAAGCCCGCTTCGCCGGTTGCAGACCATTCGCCGCTGGTGGCGGCACTGGCATTCAGGCGCACCTGGCCGTCGTATTCGTAGGTCAGGCGGGCCGAGCGGTCCTGGGCGGTGTTGAGCTGCGCCGCCGCACTCAGGGTGTGGTTGGGGGCGGGCTGGTAGCGCACCTGGGTGCGCAGTCCGCTCAGGGCTCCGCCTTGGGCCGTGCTCTGCGATTCGGCGGCGGTCACCACGTTCACTGTGGGGGTTGGGTTCCAGGTCAGGGCCATACCCACCTTCCAGCCCAGTTGGCCCCCCACCGAGGTCAAGCTGCCGTCCACCGTGGCGGCCAGCTGGTCACTGACGCGGCGGTTCACCGTGAGTCCGGCCAGGTACTGGGCGTTGGCCGGCGCCGTTTCCACGCGCCCGGTGAGGCTGTAGCGCGGCTGGGTCCAGGTGACCTGCGCGCCCACGGCGCTGGCCTTCAGGTTCAGGGGCAGCACCCGCGCCGTCGAGGCCACGCGCCACACGCCCTGCACATAGGTGGCGTCGGCGTTCAGGGCGGCGGCCTCGGGGCGACTGGTGTCGTATTCGGCGCTCAGGCCTGCATTCAGCTGTGTGTCCACGTACCGCGCGCCCGCCTTTACGCTCCAGGCTTCTGTGGTCACGGCGGCCTGCCCCGACAAGCTCCAGTGGTCGGTCACGCCATACACAGCGGTGGCGCGCGCCGCCGGCCGCGTGCCCAGCCATCCGGCCTCCGCCTGGGCCGCCAGGGCGTGGGCGGTGACCACGACTTCAGCGGCGGTGTAGCGCCGCACCTGGGTGCGCTGGCCCGCACCGTCGCGAATGGTGAATTCCAGGGTGCCTTCCGGCGAAGTCACCGGAATGTTGCGCAGCACCAGGTTGCCGGCGCGTGCCCGCAGGCGCGGCACGGCCTCGCCGTTGACCACCAGGTCCACGTCGGCGTCCAGGGGCAGCGGCACCACGACCTCGGGGAGGCGGTAGGCGCGGGTGTCCCCGGCGCTCAGGCGCAGGCCGCTGATGCGCTGCGGGTCCAGCAGCACCTGCCCGTCGGCCAGGCGGCCATACACCTGCACACCCGCTGACAGGTGCTCACTGAGGTCATAGGTGGCCTGGGCCTCGCCCTGCCACTGCATGCGGCTCTGGCCGCCGGTGAAGGTGCCGGCCTCGCTGATCGAGGCGCTGGCCTGCGCGCGGTCCACCTGCACCCCGGCGCGCACAGTGGCGGTGTGGCTGAGGGTGGCGGGCAAGGCCAGCCCCGTCTCGGGGGTGGGGGACGGCAGCCGGTTGATCCCCGCGCGGGTGCTCAGGGTCACCAGGGGCAGGGCCGGGCCCCCGGCGCCTGCGGCCTCAGCCTGGGCCCCCAGGTCAATGGTGTTGCCGGGCAGCAGGTCCAGCCGGGGCCGGATGTCCAGGGTCAGCTCGGCGGCGTTGTAGCGGGCTTCCAGGCGCGGGTCAAGTCGCACAAACGGGCCGTCGTCGCAGGTGACCCGCTCGGCGATGTACCCCGTCTCCGAGTCGCGCAGCACAGAGGGCGCGATCCACAGGTCGCCAGGCCGCACCAGAATCAGGGCGCCGCCGCGCGCCTCGCCGCTGACCACGGTGTCCACAAAGGTGGGGGCCGTGGCGCAGGGCGAGGGTGTGGGGGCCGAAGCAGCGCCCCCGGCAGACGTCTGGGCGCCGGCCGGGGTGGTCAGCGCCGCTGTCAGCAGCCAAGCGGCGCGGCGCCATTCAGGGGAGCGGAAGCGTTTCACGCCCTTCCTTATCGTTCGTGTCGGTGTAGCGCACTTCCAGTGGACCGCTGGCCTTCACACCTTTCAGCGGCAGGCTCAGGGTGCTGCGCCCCAGCACAGCGGCGCTGCCCAGCTTCACTTCCTGGCCACCCACCACCACCGACAGCGCGCGGAAGGTCTGGTGCTGGTTGCCCGCGTTCACCACGTCCAGCGTGAGGTCGCCGCCGTTCTGGCGTGCCCGAAAACTGACCTTGGGCGCGCTGTTCGCCGGCGTGACATACACCGGCAGTGACAGCCGCACCAGCTGGGCCAAGCTCATGTTGGCCGAGCCACTGCTCACCTGCTGGGTCGCGGTGCCCTCGGCGGGCACCTGCTGCACGAACACCCGGTAGGTCAGTTCGTCGGCGCCCGCTTTTTTCAACAGACCCAGACGAATCACCTGCGACTCGCCGGGCCCCAGCGTAAAGCTGGCCGGGTTCACCACCACGTCCCGCGTGGCCGAGTACACGTGCTGGCCGTTCTCGGTGGTCCACTTGCGCACCTCCACCTGAAACTTCAGGGGCGTGCTGCCGGGGTTTTGCAGGCGCACCTGCGCGGTGTTGGTGCGGGCCGGGTCCAGGTTAAAGGCGGTGGGGCTGAGGCTGAAATTCTGGGCTGCTGCTGCGCCCAGGAGGGTCAGCGTGGCAAGGGCAAAGCGCTTCATGGGGTGTCTCCTGCAGGCGGAACGTCCAGCCGCTTGGTGCTGACAGTCAGGGGCACTTCGTAGTCGCCGCCCGCCAACTGCCACTGCCCAGGGATGACCTGCACGCTCAGATTAAAGGTGCGAGACCCCGTGACGGTGAGGTCCAAGGGCATGGTCAGCAGCGCCTGCGCTTCGCCCCACTTGCCCCGCAAACGCACCTGCGCCACCGGGCCACTGAGTGGGCCGTTGGGGGTACTCAGGGTGACCGCGTAGCGGCCGGTGCCCGGGCAATCAACCCGGAAAACCACCGTGCCGCGCGCGCCGGTGGGAGCGCGGTAGGGCCCCAGATCCGCCGCAAGCTGGGCAATCTGGCAGCCAGCAGTCGAGGTGCCGGGGGCGGCGGCGGCGCTGGCCACAGTGCCCAGCAGCAGCAGGGGAATCAGGGGGCGAATACGCATGGGGGCTCCTTAGAGAGACGCACAACCTGGCGCCGGAAGGGCCAGGTTGTGCGTCGGAACGTGGGGCGATTACTCGTTGTACTCGAAGGTCATGTCCAGGCTGCCGGTGTAGCTGCCGCCAGGGATGGACCAGGCGCTGCCGTAGCCGCTGCCAGGCCCGCCCAGCTTGAAGTCAGCGGTCCAGGCGTAGTACTGGTAGGGCCCATAGCCCCAGTTGGGGGTGAAGCTGCCGTCTTCACGGAACTGCACCGACAGGGGGTTACCCAGGTCCCAGGCGGCGTTGTTGATCTTGAAGGTGTCGCCCTTGTCGCTGGTCAGCGTGATGGAGGTGGGCGGGGTCACCGTGAGGGCCGTCTTGTAGTTACAGTCCACGGCCAGCACGCGCGCCGAGGCGGTCACGCTGCTCACGGCGTTGATCTTGCCCAGGTCCAGGCTGCCCCAGGTCATGTTGCGCGATTCACCGTCGAAGCCGCTGTAGGCGGTCACGCACACGTTGTCCACCTTCAGCTTCAGTGGGGTGGTCTGGGTGCCTCCCGCAGCAGCAGCGGTGCCAAGGGCGGCGGTCAGGGCCAGCAGTGCAATTTTCCTCATGATCTTCCCTCCGAAGGTTGTGGGCCTGCGCCGCAGGCCAGCGGTGATGGGGTGGGTGGTGGGCAAAGCACGTGGGGCCGGCCGGTCGGGTCCCGCTTCGCCGCTGCCAACTGCACATCCGGCTCAGTCCACAAGGTCAGAAGCGCTCTCCCCAGCACCCCCAACCCGTTTTCTGTACCCCCACTGTAAAAAACCCCACGTTAATGCAGCGTTAACCCGAAAAACGCCGATCTGGACAGGAAAAAATCTCTTCAGGGCTCGGGGCGCAGCAGGGGATAGGGGTTGATGGCGCCGCCCGGGGTATAGATGCCGTAGTGCAGGTGGGGCGGGGTCCCGCGTGCGTTGCCGCTGTCGCCCACGAAGCCCACCACGTCCCCGGCCTGCACCCAGTCGCCGCGTTTCAGGTTCGGGTAGCGCTCCAGGTGGGCGTAGTAGTGGCGCTGCCCGGCCGGGCCCAGCACCATCACCGTGCGGCCCCCCAGACCGTTGGGACCCACGTTGATCACCAGCCCACGCGTGGTGGCCTGGATGGGCGTGCCGCGCGGCGCGAAGATGTCAATCCCTTCGTGGCGCCGGCCCCCACTGCGGGCCGCGCCCCAGGTGTCTTCAAAGCGTTGTCCGGGCAGCGGATTGGGCAGGCTGCGCGCGGCCGGTGCCGGGGCCGAGAGGAGCGCCGAGACCTGCCCGGCCCGCTGCAGCAGCGGCCACAGCCACACGAGAACGCCAGCCAGCACAGCCGCCAGCACCACTGCCCTGCCCCACCGCCGCATGGGGGCAGCATGGCGTACGCGGCGCCCTGCCGACACTGGCAAAAGTTGCAGAGACACCCGGCCCCAGGGGCCCAATGGCTGGGTCTGCGGCCTTCTCAAGAGAACATCAACATCTGAGGCGGCCTGCTCCCCCGGTCCCGCCGCAGGCCCCCAGCATGCTGGCCTCCACGCCCACGCTTCTTCTGTTGCTGGCGTCGCTGGCCCTGCCCAGTGGGCCGGGCACGGTGGCCAGTGCAGAGGCGCAGCCCCTGTCAGGCCCAGCGGCGCCGCAGCGGGCAAAGAGGGTGCGGCGGCGAAGAAGTCGCTGGGCTGTTGCCCGCCACCTCGGCCGCTGAGGCCGGGCAGGTAGCTGGAGCGCTGCGCCCCCCGGCCGTGGAGGCCCTGAGCCCCCAGGACGCCGGGCGCGCCAGGGGAGGGGCAGCCGCGTGACGCTAGCCCCAGCTGGCTGCTGCCCGCCGCCGGGTAGGCCCCCGACCGGGCAGGCGGCCAGAGCGCGGCGCGCGGTAGAATGGCCGGATGCCCGCGTCTTCCCCCGCTGCCCACCTGTGGACCCTCCCGGGTGGCCTGCGCCTCGCCTTCGAGCGCCGCCGCAGCCCCGGTTTTGCCTTTGATCTGCGCCTGCCCGTGGGCAGCGCCCACGACCCGGTGGGTCTGGAGGGCGCGGGCGGCGTGCTGGAAGAGTGGCTGTTCAAGGGCGCCGGGGGCCGGGGAGCGCGCGCGCTGCAAGACGCTTTTGACGACCTGGGCGTGCGCCGGGGCGGCGGCGTGGGCCCCGAGGCCACCCGCCTGAGCGTGAGTGGTCTGCAGGCCGACCTGCGCGCGGCCCTGGCCCTGTGCGCCGACGTGCTGACGCAGCCCGAACTGCCGGACGCCGAGCTGCCGGTGCTGACCGATTTGGCCCGGCAGGACCTGGAAGGCCTGGACGACAGCCCCGCCGACCGGCTGGCGGCAAGCGCCCGGCAGGCCGCCTTTCCGCGCCCGCCCGGCTCGCCCTTTGCCGGCTACGCCCACCCGGTCAGCGGCACGCTGGCGGGCCTCAGTGCGCTGACCCCCGGGGCCCTGCGCGCCCACCTCGCGCGCTACGGGCAGGCAGGCGCCGTGCTGGGCGTGGTGGCCGACCTGCCACCCGAAGCGGTGCTGGACCTGGCCCAGACGGTGCTGGGCCCCCTGCGCCCCGGCCACGACGACACGGTGCCAGCCACCTTCGTGCGCGGTGAGCGCGCCCACGTGCCCGACGAGGCGGCCGAGCAGACCCACCTGAGCCTGCTGGCCCCCGGCGTCTCCCCCCAGAGCCCCGACTGGCTGCCCTGGCAGGTGGCCCTGAATGCCCTGTCCGGCGGCAGCGCCAGCCGCCTGTTTCATGCCGTGCGCGAGGAACGCGGGCTGGCCTACGCGGTCAGCGCGGGCCCCGTGATTCTGGGCGGCCAGGGCTTTCTGAGCGTGTATACGGGCAGCACCCCCGCCCGCGCCGCCGAGACCCTGGCGGTGGTGCAGGATGAACTGGCCCGCCTGCCCCGGGGCCTGGAACAGGCCGAATTCGAGCGCGCCCGCGCCGGGCTGGCCGCCAACCTCGTGTTCGGCGCCGAGAGTCTGCGGGGCCGCGCCCACGCCCTGACGCGCGACGTGGCGCTGTTCGGTGCCGTGCGCCCGGTGGTGGCCCTGCGCGCGGCGATTCAGGCCCTTACACTCGACCGCGTGAATGCTTTCCTGGCGGCCTACCACCCAGCGCAGGCCGCCGCCGTGGTGACCCTGGGCCCGGCTGCCCCCCTTCCCCTGGAACCCACCCATGCCTGAACCCCTGCCTTTCGTGTCCCACACCCTGCCGGGCGGCCTGCGTCTGCTGCTGGCCCCCGACCCCGAAGCCCAGACGGTGGCCGCCGGCTACTTTGTGCAGACCGGCAGCCGCGAGGAGAAGGGCGCCGAACGGGGCGCCAGCCACTTTCTGGAACACCTGCTGTTCAAGGGCAGCGAGGCCCTTAGTGCCGCCGAACTGAACGCCCGGCTTGACGAACTGGGGGGGCAGGTGAACGCCTTTACCAGCGAGGAAGCCACCGTCTACCACGCCGCCACGCTGCCCGAGCAGACGGGCGCCCTGCTGTCCACCCTGACCGAGCTGATGCGCCCTGCCCTGCGGGGGGCCGACGTGGAGACCGAGCGCGGCGTGATTCTGGAAGAAATTGCCATGTACGCCGACCAGCCCGCCGCCCGGCTGGCCGACGAACTGCGCGCCGACTACTGGGGCCCCCACCCCCTGGGCGCCCCGATTCTGGGCACGCCCGAGACGGTGGGCGCCCTGAACGCCGCCGCCCTGGCCCGCCACCACCGCGAGCGCTACGGCGCTGGGCGGGTGGCCCTGGTGATGACCGGGCAGTTTGACCCGGCGACGGTGCTGGCCTGGGCCCAGCAGCACCTGCAGCGCTGGCCCACCGGGCTGCCAGCCCCGGTCCTGACGCCCGCTGTGCCCGCCCACCCCGAGGGGGTCCGGGTGCTGCATGACCCAGACCTCAGCCGCGTGCATGTGGCGAGTGCCTGCCCCGGCCTGGGCGCCGCCGATTCACTGCGCGAGGCCGCACAGGTGCTGGCCGACCTGATCGGCGGCGAGAACGGCGCCCTGTACTGGGCCCTGATTGACACTGGCCTGTGCGACAGCGCCGACCTGGGTCACCTGGAGTACCAGGACGCGGGCACCTTCGAGGGCGGCTTCAGCTGCGACCCCGAGCGCGCGCCCGAAGCCCTGGCGATTTACCGCCGGGTGCTGCGTGAGGCGGAGGCCCTGATCACCCCGCAGGCGGTGCGCCGCGCGGCGCGCAAGCTGGCGGTGGGCACCCTGCTGCGCGCTGAAACCCCACAGGGCCGCCTCTTTACCCTGGGCATGGAGCACCTGGCTACGGGCCGCACGCCCGACACCGCCGAACTGGTGGCGCGCTACGAGGCGGTGACCCCGGAAGCGGTGCGAGACGTCCTAGAGCGCTGCCCGCTGGACCGCCTGACCGTGGTGGCCCTGGGGCCGGTGGAACAGCTC
>NZ_JAIQXV010000032.1 GCF_020166415.1 Deinococcus multiflagellatus | reverse complement strand
GGCCTGCGAGATCTGTCAACCCCTGTGCCCTGCTGCTTTCTTGAGGCCCAGTCTGGCGCGTCCTGCACGAGCTTTTCGGCTGGCCGACCGGCATACTGGGGCATGTTCAGAATTGAGGCGGCAGAACTGTGGGTGGTGCGCTTGCCCCTGAAGTTCCGGTTCGAAACCAGCTTTGGGGTACAGACCGAAAAACTGGTGCCCCTGCTGGCCCTGCGCGGCGAAGGTCTGGAAGGCGTGGCCGAGGGCACCATGGAATTTGCGCCCATGTACCGCGAAGAAACCGTGGCCGGCGCCCTGCACCTGCTGCGCGAGGTCTTTTTGCCGCGCGTGCTGGGCCGCACCTTCGCCAACCCCGAAGCGGTGAATGACGCGCTGGGTGCCTTTCGCGGCAACCGCATGGCGCGGGCCATGGTGGAGATGGCCGCCTGGGACCTGTGGGCCCGCACGCTGAACGTGCCGCTGGGCACCCTGCTGGGCGGGCGCAAGACCCAGGTGGAGGTGGGCGTGAGCCTGGGCATTCAGCCGGACGAGGCGGCCACCGTGGAGATGGTGCGCCGCCATGTGGACCAGGGCTACCGCCGTATCAAGCTGAAGATCAAGCCCGGCTGGGACGTGCAGCCGGTACAGGCCACCCGCGAGGCCTTTCCCCATATCCGCCTGACGGTGGACGCCAACAGCGCCTACACCCTGGCCGACACCGCGCGCCTGCGGGCCCTGGATAGCTTTGACCTGACGTATATCGAGCAGCCGCTGGCCTGGGACGATCTGGTGGACCACGCCGAGTTGCAGCGCCGTCTGGCCACGCCCCTGTGCCTGGACGAAAGCGTGACCAGCGCCCAGGACGCCCGCAAGGGGCTGGCGCTGGGGGCGGGCGGGGTGATCAATATCAAGGTGGCCCGGGTGGGCGGCCACGCCGAGGCCCGGCGCGTGCACGATGTGGCGCAGGCGTTCGGAGCGCCCGTGTGGTGCGGCGGAATGCTGGAAAGCGGCGTGGGCCGCGCGCACAACATCCACCTCTCCACACTGCCGAACTTCACCCTGCCCGGCGACACCAGCAGTGCCAGCCGGTACTGGGCCACCGACGTGATTCACGAGCCCCTGGAAGCCGAGGACGGCCTGATGCCGGTCCCGGCCGGCCCCGGAACTGGCGTGACCCTCAACCGCGAGTTCCTTGCGCGCGTGGCCGAGCTGCACGAGGAGCGGCGCGCCTGATGGTGCCTGTGCCGCCGGGGTACGTGGTGCAGGAGGTCACCGACCCCTGGGCCTTTCGCGCCCTGGAAGAGGTGCAGGTGGCCGCCTGGGGCTACACCGACCGCGAAGTGACTCCCGGCACCCTGTTTCGCATCAGCGCCGTGAGTGGGGGCGTGGTGCTGGGGGCTTACCCCGAAGCCGAGCCCGAGCGCCCCGTGGGCCTCGCCTTTGGCTTTCCGGCCTTGTGCCAGGGCGAGGTGTGGCACCACTCGCACCTGCTGGCCCTGGACCCGGCCTGCCGGGGCAGTGGGCTGGCGCTGGCCCTCAAGCATGCCCAGCGCGAGCGGGTGCTGGCCCAGGGGCTGCGGCGCATGACCTGGACCTTCGATCCCCTGGTGGCCCGCAACGCCCGCCTGAATCTGGGCAAGCTGGGTGCGCGTGCCCGCACCTATCTGCCCGACTGGTACGCGCTGGAGGCCGACCGCGCGCGCGCCTTTCCCGCTGACCGTCTGTTGGTGGAGTGGGACCTGACCCAACCCCTCCCCGCCCGGCCCGCCCCTTTACCGAATGGGGAACGGGTGCTGGAGGCCCAGGGCGAAACGCCGGGCCCGGTCCGCCGGGCCCCTGGCGCCCCAGTGCGCCTGGCGGAAGTGCCTACCCATCCCGAGCATCTCTCCCCTGCCACGCGGCTGGCGTGGCGGCTGGCCCTGCGCAACGCCCTGGGCACCGCCCTGGCCGAGGGCTACGAAGTCACCGACCTCGCCCGGGACGGTGAGCGCGCCTTTTACGTGCTGACCCGGCGCGCCGAGGGGTGATGTCCGCTAGCCAGAACACCCATTCTGTGTTATGTTATTTACATAAGGAGGCAGCATGCTGCACATTGAATTCACCACCGATCTGGGCGCCCGGGTCACCGTTGACGTTGAAAATGCCGACAAACTGCTGGACGTTCAGCGCCAGTATGGCCGCCTGGGCTGGACCAGCGGCGAAGTACCCACCGGGGGCTACCAGTTCCCGCTGGACAACGAGCCCGATTTCGACTGGAGCCTCCTCGGCGCGCGCAAGTGGACCAGCCCCGAAGGCGAGGAGCTGATCATCCACAAGGGGCACGCCTACCGCCGCCGCGAGCTGGAGGCCGTGGACAGCCGCAAGATGAAGCTGCCCGCCGCCGTGAAGTATTCGCGCGGCGCCAAGAGCACCGACCCCGAGCACGTCCGCGAGAAGTCCGACGGCGAGTTTGAATACGTGACGCTGGCGATCTTCCGGGGCGGCAAGCGCCAGGAACGTTACGCCACGCCCGGCGGTCGCGCCCCCGGCCAGGCAGCGCCCCAGAGCGCCCGCCCCGCCGCGCCGCGCCCGGCCCCCCCGGCCGCCCGTCCCGCCCCTGCCCGCGCTGAAGAAGAAACCCCGTTCTGAACGCAGAACCTAGAGTGAAGTGGGGCGCTGTAAAAACATCGGCACTCACGGCATGAAAGGGCTGCTTCTGGGCCCAAAGAAGAACTGGCCGCCGCTGTGAACCAGCGCCCAGCCTGAGACATCACCGCCCACCGCCGAGGCAAAAGCAGCACCAGGCGGTGGGCGGTGGCCTATGTTGCTGAACTCGCCCAGGGCTCAGCGCCTCTCCCCTGCTGCCTCTGCCTGCGCCTCCAGCACCCGGCGCACATTGGCGGGCTGCCAGCCCGGCGGCTTGAGCAATTTGCCGTCGGCGCGGCGGGGCCCGGCCAGCTTGGCCATGTTGGCGCGGTGCACCTCGGCGAACACCGCGTCGGCATCAATGCCCAGACGGTCCAGGGCGCCGTAGGTCACGTACAGCAGGTCGGCCAATTCGTGGGCCAGGGCGCTCAGGTCGCCGGGAGCCAGCGTCTCCCCAGCTTGCAGGCGCGTTTCCAATGCCGCCCACTCGGCCTGCACCTCGGCTGCTTCCTCGGCGATCAGGGTGCGGCGCAGCGCCAGCAGGGCGGGCGAGGGCACGGTGGGCCGGGTCAGCGCCGGTTCGCCCAGAGCCACATGAAAGGCCCGCAGGCGCGCGGCGTTGGTGGGGGGACAGGGCTCGGACACGGGGGCATGCTAGCCCCCCAACAGACACCCGGCGCCGAGGGCAGGGCTCGGGCGCCGGGTGGAAGGAAGCTGAAGTGTGGCGGGTGGAGGGACTTGAACCCCCGCTGTGGCCGTGGCCCGCTCGCGCGCCCGTTGGTGAAGAGGTGGGCGTCTCCCTCTTGGTCTCTGCCCCCGCAGGAGGAGGCAGCCTCACCAGACCGACGCAAGTATGGGCGGACCTGGGCGGCGCTGCATGTGCCGCTTCTACAGCAGACCTTAAGCGAAATGGCGCAGGTCAGGCGGGCCAGGGAGGCACTCCTACCGGGTCCCTCTGAGAGGGAGGCGCAGGGTGAACAGGGTTCACACAGAGTCAGGGTCAGCGAACCGATGACTGGCCTTCTGCCTTGCCGTTCAAGGACGGCCCGCGCCAGTTCGCTTGGTGTCCTCGCCCTTTCTAAGCCCCACTCCAGCGACGCCCACGCCCCTTCATCCTCTGCCTTTAAACCTCGACCACCCGGTAGCCGTAGGCGTTCAGCACGCGCGCGCCGCTGACGGGATCGGTGTATTCCAGCTTGCGACCTTCGTACTCGTGGATGTGGCCGTGCACCACCACCGCCGGGCGCCGCCGCGCCATAAAGGTCGTGATGGCCTCGCAGCCCCGGTGGGCGTGGTCGGCTCCGGCGTGGGGCCCGGTGGGCGGCGCGTGGGTCAGCAGCACGTCCACCCCCCGGCGGGCCTGCCATGCCAGACGCCCCAGCCCCCAGCGGGCCTGCGCGGCGCTGTACTGGCCTTCGCCGTCCTGCCGGTAGCGCGGCACTCCGCCCCAGCCCGCCACCCGCAGGCCCGCCTCGTCCACCACCCGGCCGTGGGCGCTGATCACGCCGCGCGGGGCCACGCGGCCCTCGCCCTCGTTCACATACTCGTTGGCGTGGTTGCCGTGCACGTAAATCACGGGCACGGTGAGCTTAGTCGCCAGAAACTCCAGGTAGTAGCCGGGCAGGTCGCCCGCCGCCAGCACCGCATCCACCGCCGGCACGCCCTGCGGAAAGGCGTCGCGGTACACGAAGGGATGCACCTGATCGGCCAGCAGCATCAGCCGCTTGCCCAGCCGGGGCGCGGGGGTGGGGGGCGGGGGGGCTTGGGTCATGGCAGGCTGGGGCACGGGTGCCCGGGAAACAGCAAAAAACTGAGCGCCCAGTCTAGCGCGTGGGGCCACCCCCACCGCTGCCGGCCACGCTAGGGTGGGGGCATGGCCCTGCTGTCTGGTCCCCGCCTGGACCTGCTGCCCCTGAGCCGCGCGCTCGTGGAGCAGCGACTTCAGGGCGCTCCCTTTGATCTCCGTTTGCCGCTGCCCGGTGGCGAGCGCCCCGTGCAGGTGCCGGCCGAGTGGCCGGGGGACCTGCTGCCCCTCTTTCCCCACAAGCTGGCCCACTGGCCCCAGGACCAGCCCACCTGGCCAGGCTCGTTTGTGGCCGTCCACCGCGCCCAGGCGCAGGCCATCGGCCAGCTGGGCATCAAGGGGCCGCTGGCCCCAGAGGTCGAGATTGGCTACGGCCTGAGCCCGGCGGTGTGGGGGCAGGGCTACGCCACCGAGGCCGCCGGGCTGCTGCTGGCGTGGCTGGCCGACCAGGGCGTGCAGACCGTCACAGCCCAGACCGCCCTGACCAACCCTGCCAGCGCCCGGGTGCTGCAGAAACTGGGCTTTGCCGTGACGGGCGAAGCCACCGACCCCGACGACGGTCCGCTGCACCTCTGGGCCCGCCCGCTGGCATGAATATTCAGCCCCAGTGGAACAAGCCCGCGTGCTGGGGCCACTGGGGCGCCCATAAAGTTGCACCCGCAAGGCATAGCGCAGAGCAGCGCTTAGGCTGGGCAGCATGAACGTGGCATTGCTGGGCATTCCGATGGATCTGGGCGCGGGGCGGCGCGGTGTGGACATGGGGCCATCGGCGCTGCGCAACGCGCATCTGGCCGGGGCGCTGCGGGCGCTGGGGCACACGGTGACGGACTTGGGCGACGTGGGGGTGGCGCTGCCCGAATCGGTGGACAAGCTGATTGAGGGCGGGCTGGTGTTCCTGACCCCCATTCAGGAGGCCTGCGCCGCCGCTGCCGAGCGCGTGGCGGCCCTGGGGCCAGACGTCTTTCCGCTGACCATCGGCGGGGACCACAGCGTCAGCATGGGCACCGTGACCGGCAACGCCCTGCGGCTGGCCCCGGGCGGCGGTCGCCTGGGCCTGATCTGGGTGGACGCCCACACCGACTACAACACCCCCGACAGCAGCCCCAGCGGCAACATTCACGGCATGCCCGTGGCCCACCTGACCGGCCTGGGCGACACCCGCCTGACCGGCCTGGGCGGCGGCTGGCACATGCGCCCCGAAGACATCGTGATGATCGGCATTCGCAGCGTGGACCCCCACGAGCGCGAGCTGCTGCGCGAGGCCGGCATCAAGGCCTACACCATGAAAGACGTGGACCAGCTGGGCATCACCCGCATTCACGAGGAAACCCTGGAGCGCCTGAGCGGCGTGCAGGGCCTGCATGTGTCCTTTGACGCCGACGCCCTGGACCCCGCCGTGTGCCCGGGGGTGGGCACGCCCGTGCCCGGCGGCCTGACTTACCGCGAGGGGCACCTGCTGATGGAACTGCTCTCGGAATCCGGGCGCGTGACCAGCATGGACATTGTGGAGGTCAACCCCATTCTGGACGCCCACAACCAGACGGCCGAGGTGATGGTGGGCATGGCCGCCAGCCTGCTGGGCCAGCGCATTCTGTAACCCCCGGGACGCCTGGCCTGCAGCCGGCGCGCTACCCTGTGCTCATGAGGTTAACCCGATGAACGCGCCCGCGTGGCGGGTGTGGCTGGTTACGGCCCTGGTCATTGGCTGGGCCCTGCTGACCTTCCGTTTCGTGCAGACCGCGCAGTGGCCGATGGCCGGGCTGTGCCTGCTGCTGCTGCTCAGCAACGCGGTGACCCTCTGGCGCCTGACCCGGCACGGTCGGTAGGGGCGGAACGCCTAGCCGCACACCCAAACAGCACCCACAGGTCACAGCCGCGCCCGTTCACCTGTGAACGGGCGTTTTTCTTTTTCCTACTCTGTTTCGCCGCGTCGTCATGCCTTGCGGCCTCCAGATGAACCGCGTCCCAGCCTCAAGAGTCCTGTCAGCGCACCTGCCTATACTTCAGGGCCATGTCTCCTCTGTGGCCTGGACGGCAACCCACTTTCGGTTCACGCCTTGCAGTGTGGGCGCTGCGCCTTGCGGGCTGGGAAGCCGTGCTGGCGCCCCCACCCGGCCTGAAGTGTGTGGGGGCCGTGGCGCCGCACACCCACAACGCCGATTTCTGGCCCGGCATCTTCTGGACCTGGGCCACCCGCGCCCCGGCGCGCTTTGTGGCCAAGCGGGAACTGTTTTTCTTTCCGGTGGGCGTGTTCATGCGCGCGGTGGGCGGCCTCGCCCTGGACCGGCGCCGTTCGGGCGGCAACTTTGTGGACGCGGTGGTGGGCATTATTGAGCGCGAAGAGGAAATCATGCTCGCCATCGCCCCCGAGGGCACCCGCAGCCGCGGCGACTACTGGAAGACGGGCTTTTACTACATGGCGCTGGAAGCGAAGGTGCCGATTGCCGTGACGGTGCTGGACTGGGGCCGCCGGCGCGTGGGGATCGTGGGGTACGTGACCCCCACCGGCAATCTCGAAGCCGACTTTGCCCAGATCCGCGAGTACCTCAACGGCGTGCGCGGCCACACCCCGGCCAACGAAACACCCGCTGTGCCCCGCCCAGCCGCCGCTGGGGGCCCCAGCCGCACGTAGATCGTCCCGGCCAGCCGTCGCCTTGACTGCTGGGCACCACTGATAAGGATTCCGGCTCATCCGTTATGGGATAACGGATGAATCCGACCGGAGGGACGCGCAAAGCGGCACCGCAGAGAAGGAAAAACGGTGACGGAGAGGCCTGGAGGCACCGAAGCGACGCGCAGGGGCTGGAACGGATCATCCGAAATCCGTATGCCGGCGCAGAAACCGGCGTCAGGCCATCCCGCTGCGCCTGGTCGGCCCGACGCCAGCGGCATTTACCCCTCCGCCTCCCCCTCGTCTTTCAGGCCCCGGATCTCTTCGATAAACCGCTCCAGCGAGTCGAAATCGCGGTACACGCTGGCAAAGCGGATGTACGCCACGTCGTCGAGGGGGCGCAGGAAGGTCATGGCGCGGCGGCCAATCTCCTCGCTGCGGATCTCGGCGGCCTGCACCTCATCCTCAAAGCCGTAGGCAAAGGCGCGCAGGGCGTCACTGTCCACCGGGCGCTTTTCGCTGGCCAGCACCAGACCGCGCAGCAGCTTGTCGGGGTTAAAGGCTTCTCTTGGCCCGCTGCGCTTGACCACCATCAGGGGCTCAAGCTGCGCGCGCTCATAGGTCGTAAAGCGCCGCGCGCAGTTCAGGCACTCGCGGCGGCGGCGAATACTGGCGCCGTCGTCGCTGGGGCGCGAATTGACCACCTTGCTGTCGGGGGCCGAGCAGTAGGGACAGCGCACGGCGTTACCGCCCCTCGGGCCGCACCCGGGGCACCTCAGGCAGCGGCACGTCCAGCACATTGCTGCGCAGGTGCCGCAGGTCAGGACTGGCCAGGGCCAGCACCGCCGCCGCCAGCGGGCGGTCTAACGGTTCCTCGCCGCTGCTGGCCCGCGCCGGCAGCAACAGATTCAGGCGCAGGTCCTCGCTGTGGGCCTGCTCCACCAGCCCCCGCAGGGCGCCGCGCTGCGGATGAACCTGCAGCCCGCGCTCGTCCAGGTGCGGCCCGATGATGGTCAGCCAGGTGTCGGGCAGGCGGCGGCGCAAAATCTGGGCGATGGCCACGCTGCTCTTTACGTTGCAGTTAAAGAGGTCCATCCACTCGCTTTCGCCCAACATGGTGAACTCGGTATGCGCGCGCTTGTCGGCCAGATGCACAATGCCGTGCAGCGCGCCGTAAATGTCCAGAATGCGGGTCTGCGCGCTGAGCCAGTCCAGGGGCACGCCCACATCGGCCTTGATGGGAATGGCGTGCCCGCCCGCGTGCTCCAGCTGGCTGGCCACCACCGCCAGCGTTTCGCTATTGTTGCCGATCAAGACCACGCTGGCGCGCGCACGGGCGAGCGCCGCACTCACCACGCGGCCGTAGCCCTGGTCGGCGCCGGTCACCGCGATCACCTGCCCCGCCAGCAGGTCCTCCAGCGAACCAGAGGTGCCGGGCGCTGCAGAGGTGGAAAACAAAGTCATGGCCTTCAGCATAGCGGAGGTGCGCGCGGCCCCGTGTCCCCGCGTCCGGCGCTGCGGGGGCCTTAACCCGCCTGGGGCAGTGGGCGCAGCGCACTGGGCGGCGGGTCGCTGGCGCGGTGGCCCACCCCACAGGGATGACACCAGTAGGCCTGATCTCCGTCGCGCAGATCGTGCAGGGTCATGGCCTGCCCACAGCGCGGGCAGACATGCTGGTAGCCGCGTCCGCTGGCAGGCAGTGGATCGGCCTCTTTGCGTAACAGACGCTTCATATTCTGATATTAGCAGATTGGGGGAGAAACAGAAAGGCGCGGCAGTTGGTCGGTTCCGCGCCTACTGGGTGCTGCTGTGTGGCATTCACTGCGCACCCGAACGCAGGGCACTGCTCCCCCCTGAGCGCCATAGGCCAGGAGAGCCAGCCACGGCACGTCAGGGCTGGCTCCCAGCTTCCAGCGACCCCCGTTACAAATCCGGCTCGCCGTTGAGTTCGGGTTCCTGGACCGCCGCGCCCGGTGAAGGAGGCTCGCCCACCCGGCGGCGCTTGCGCAGCATCGCTGGTTCCTTGTCCAGATTAAAGACAAAGTGCCGGGGCCGGCGCTCGCGCAGCCACGTTTCCAGGGCCACCAGCCGCGGCCGGAAGCGAATGAACTCGCGCAGCTGCCGGATGGGCACGAAGCGCGCCTCCTGCACGTCGCGGTCCGGATCGCGGGGTTCCAGCTTGCCGCCCACCTCGCGCCCCGTGTAGAAGAACTGCAGGTGGTGCCCCCAGGTCACGGCCTGGAATTCCACGATGAAGGCAAGGTCGCGCAGTTCGACCACCAGCCCCGTTTCCTCGAAGGTTTCGCGGCGGGCGCCGTCTTGCACCAGCTCGCCGGCTTCCAGGCCGCCCTTGGGCAGCGACCAGCGGCCCCGCTCACGCACCAGCAGAATCTCGTCGCCGCGCAGGACAATGCAGCCCACCCCAATGCGGGGCTCGGCCAGGGGGCGTTTCTGGCCTCGCTTGCTGGGGGCCGCTGGGACGGGCACCGCTGTGGTGGTCGTGACCTGCCCGGGCCGGGCCTGCTGAGGCGCCCCCCGGCGCCGCCGCCGCCGCCGCTGCCCCGCCGCACCTGCCGCCTTGTTCTGATCTTCGGGCATCACACGCCCTCCGGGGCCAGATCGTTGAAGCGCACGTGGGCGCTGTGAAACTGCAGCCGCACCGTGCCCACCGGGCCGTTGCGCTGCTTGCCAATGATGATCTCGGCGATACCCTGCTGGTCGGTTTCTTTGTTGTAGTACTCGTCGCGGTAGATGAACATCACGATGTCGGCGTCCTGCTCAATGGCCCCCGACTCACGCAGGTCCGAGAGCATGGGGCGGTGGTTGGGCCGCTGCTCCACAGCGCGCGAGAGCTGCGAGAGCACGATCACCGGCACCTCCATTTCACGGGCCAGCCCTTTGAGGCCGCGCGAGATGGTGCTGATCTCCTGCTGGCGGTTGTCGCTGCCGCCCGAACTTTTGCTGCCGGACATCAGCTGCAGGTAGTCAATGACCACCAGCCCCAGTTGCCCATGCTGCGCGGCAATGCGCCGCAACTTGCTGCGCAGGTTGTTCAGGGTAAGGTCTGGCTCGTCGTCAATGATCATGGGGGCGTCGGCCAGCCGGCCAGCGGCGTGGGCCAGCCGCTCGAAATCGCGCTCATTGAGCTGTCCGGAGCGGATGCGGTTCATGTCCACCCGCGCCTCGCTGCACAGCATGCGCAGGGCCAACTGCACAGCGGGCATTTCCAGACTGAAGACCGCCACGGCTTTTTCCCCACGCAGCGCCACGTTCTGGGCAATGGAGAGGGCAAACGCGGTCTTTCCCATGCTGGGCCGGGCCGCCAGCACATTTAAGCTCCCCTTTTGTAGCCCTGAAATCTGCTCGTCCAGGTCACGAAAACCGCTGCTGACGCCGTCGGGAATACCCTTGTTCTGGTGCAGCAGGGTGATGTACTCGAAGGTTTCGGTCACCACCTCGTTCATGGCCTGAAAGGCTTCGCCCTTTTTCTTCTGCTCGGCCACCTCGAAGATCATCTTCTCGGCGCGGTCCAGCAGGTCTTCCAAGGGCAGCTGCGCTTCGTAGGCCAGCTGCATCGCCTTGCCCGAGGCGCTGATCAGGGCCCGCAGCGTGTGTTTCTCCTGCACGATACGGGCGTAGTGCTCGGCGTACGCCGCCGTGGGCACCTGATCCGACAGGCCAATCAGATAGGTCAGCCCCCCCACCTCGTCCAGCTGCCCCTTGACGCGCAGATCCTCGCTGAGGGTCACGAGGTCTACCGGTTCGCCGCGCTCCTGCAGCGTGCGCATGGCGGTAAAGATCTTGCGGTGGGCCTCGCGGTAGAACATCTCGGGCGTGACCGTGTCCCCCAGTTGCCCCAGGGTATCGTTGTCCAGCAAAATGCTGCCCAGCACGCTGATTTCAGCGTCGTTGCTGTGCGGCGGAACGCGCGGCGTGAGTTCCAAAAGCCTCTCCTCTGGCCCACGCACGCCGCCGGACAGAGGGGGCACCTCTGCGACCTGCGCGCATGTCCATGTTCTTGATGAAATCAGGGGCGGCCTGGAGAGCACGCCCATTCGCCGGGCAGCGGGGCCGCTCGGCTGAACTGCCCGCCAGCATACCACCCGCAGGCAGAGGCCCCAAGTCTTACAAAGTCTGACTGCTGGTTTAAAAGCAAAATCTTCGCTCGGACACGTCTTTTGCTCGCGTTACACTTCAAGGTCGAAACGTTTACTGGCTTGCAATCCGGTAAGACTCCTGTGAGAACGGCCCCCGTACACTTCAGACCAAGCCAGGACGGGAGACACCCGAACACCGGCTAGCCATACGCAGGCGAGGTCTGGCCCATTTATCCCTTAACCGGCCCGCCGCACCCAGGAGTTACCATGAAGAACACGACCCAAGGCTTCACCCTGATCGAGCTGCTGATCGTTATCGCCATCATCGGCATCCTGGCCGCCGTGCTGATCCCCAACCTGCTGGGTGCCCAGAAGCGTGCGTACGACACCTCGGCTCAGTCCTGCGCCAAGAGCATTCAGACGGCCCAGGCCACGGCCCAGATCGACAACCAGGGCTACTTCTCCATTGCCAAGAGCGGCACTGCTGCGCCCACGATTACCGCTGGCAGCCTCCCCAGCGGCGCGACCCTGCCCACCGCGACAGACCTGGCTTCCAACTGCTCGGACCAGAACATCCGCATCGCCACCACCACGGCGCCCAGCGGCTCCAACGCGACCTACGTGATCACTGTTGGCGATATCCGCGGCTCCAAGACCTTCACCGTCACCCCGAGCAACCTGACGGGCGGCGGCAACGCCCCCAGCTAATCCTCTTCTCAACATACGGGGCCACGCCAGTACGGAGTGGCCCCTTTACGCAACCATGAAACAGATGCCAGCCTACGGCTTTACCTTGATCGAACTGTTGCTGTCAATTGCCATTATAGGCACGCTGGCAAGCATCATGCTGCCCAACCTCCTTACAGCTCAAAAAAGGTCATATGACACAGGAGCAAGGATGTGTGCCAAGAGCTTGCAGACTGCACAGGCTATTTCGATGGTTGACTATAAGACCTATGTCAACCTCTCAAGTAACGCCACCCTGTTGAGCGATTTTTTGCTTAATCTCGATAAGAGCTGTCGCAATCCTAATATCTTTGTCAAAGACAGAGCTGCCAGTGCGACGCTCGCCTCAACATATACATTCGACGTTTGGGACATTCGCGGTTCAGCGGTTATTACGGCGACACCAACCCTGGTGAGTGCCAACGTCCCAGGTTCGACGCCTTTCTCGAATACAGGTGCTGGGGGTATAAACTTTCCGTGAGCTCTGACGTTACCACCAACGCTTCCTCCAGAACCCCTTACCTCCTTATCTTCGCACTCTGTGTATTGCCACTGCTCATCAATCCAGCAGTGGCAATTTCATTTGATGACGTCTACCTCACTCCCAAGCTTCTCTGGATTTATACCGTCACTCTGCCTATCGCTCTTCTGATGATCATTGAGCGGCGGCAGCTTATAGCGTGGCGTTCAGTATGGCCATTGATGGCGCTGGGGGGTTGGCTCCTCCTGGGTGGGTTCATTTTCCATCCAAATAAGCTCATGTGGGTGGGTGCACCAGGTCGGGCGGACGGCGTGGCAATGCACCTCACTTATATTGTGATCGCCACAGCTGGTTTTCTCTGGGCAAGACAGAAGGGGAAGGTCGGCGCAAGCAAAACGCTGGCCTATGGGCTTGCTGTTGGCGGCGCTTTACTCGCCCTAACAAATATTTTGCAGCAATGGAATCTTATGGGGGTTCCCGGCGAAGGGGCCTTCGGGGGTGTCCTGGCTACACCTGCCGGAGGCACGTTGGGGAACCGTGGTTACATGGGCGGAGCCCTGGCGTTACTTATTCCTTTGGTGGCTTGGGTTATTCCTCACCTGCCCACGCCTCAACAACGCTGGGGGCAGGCAGCGCTGACGCTCCTCTGCTGGGGTTGGCTCGGCTCATGGACACGGGGGGCGTGGTTGGCTGGTGGAATCGGCCTGACATGGCTGCTTCTCCTTGACAGTGGGACACGTCGCCGAGCCGTGGCTTATCCTCTCGCTCTTGGCGCACTCCTGTTCACTGCGAGCGCCGTTTTCGGACCAATGGAGGGCAGAACCCTCTCTGTCTACGGCAGCGAGGGGAGTCAAGGCTTCACTGACAGCAGTGGGCGGCAAGCCCTGTGGTCGCTTGCTATGCACGGCATACATAAAAAACCTCTGGAAGGCTGGGCCCCCCCTGCTCTCTGGCGGGTCCTGTCCACCCAGGCCACACCGGTTGTCGCTGCCGCTCTTGTTCCCAAAGACAAGGAGTCAGCCGTGACCGCGATAAGCCGAGTCCAAAGTCCGCCAGAAGAAGCCCCCAGTTTAATCGTTCAGTATGCGACAGGGGAGCGGGAAAGATTATTCTTCCCTATTAGTAAAGTACACAATGAATTTTTAGATTATGCGCTAACCTTCGGAGTTCCAGCCGCACTTCTATTCTTCTTGATTATTTTTACAGGTGTATCGAGAAACATGGCGGACGTATTGGGACTGAGTGCCACTCTCATTTCATACGGCGTATATTTGACAACGTGGCCTGAGATTGTCCGCTTTGCCCCTCTGGCCTGGTTTATCTTGGGGGTTGCCCTTGTGAAAGCTGGCCCACGTGTCGACCGGCAAACTAGAATACCGACATGACACGTCCCGCCCTCAAAGAATGGGACACCCAGACCCAGTTGCTCACCCAAGGCCGCCTCTCGCTGCTCATCCGCAAGGGCGGCGTTATGGAAACGCATGACGGCTTTGAGGTGGAGCACCGTTCGTTTCTCCTTTACCCCACCTTCCTGCACCAGAATGCGGCCGAGTTGCAGGCGCAGTATCAGCCGCTTCTGCGCGATGATCCCCAGCCCGGCACTATCCATCTGCCCGCATTGGCCGAGGTGGTGGCGGTTCACAAGATCGAGTCGCTGGACACGGCGTTGCGGCTGGAGCCCCTTCAGGCTCTGACGGCGGCGGCCATTGAGCGGCGTTTTCATTACCGCAATCGCCCCTGGGTCCACGCGCTGCTCCTGCGCATTCGACCCCTAACCCCGCCCCTCGACGTCCCCGAAACCCCAGAAATGCTGGGGTGCGTGAGTTGGGTGCCCCTGGGGAACCTGGAGATTGCCGCTGGTAAAGCCGTCATCCCCGAAGCGGAATTGCAGCGCCGGCAGCAGCACCTTCAAGAATTGATCCAGACCTGAAAAGAGGGAGGCCAAGTATGCCTCCCTCTCCCTTGTCGTCCCCTTTACAGCGCGTTGAGGTCGTAATTGTTCAGCAGTGTGGTCTGGACGTTACCGTTGGGGTTGACCAGGTTCCAGCCTGCCTTGGTGCCGCCCACAAACTGGTTGTCGCGCTGGGCATATACCAGCCGTTTGCCATTGTCAGCGCTGAGGACCGTGTCGCCCGCGTCGTAGCGGTTGTTGTTGTTCGCGTCGCGGAACACGATCACCCGGTAGGTGCCGTAGGGCAGATTGGTGGGCAGGTCCAGGGCAAAGCCCCCCGTCAGGAACTTGTCAATGACCTGGCTCTGGGTGCCGTCGGCCGTGTACTGGCCATTGTTAAAGCCCACGATGGCCAGACCCAGGTTCTGGTTGGCGTTAAAGCCGCGCAGCTGGCCGGTCACATCTTTCTTGATGGGGTTGCCCGCCAGGGTGCAGGCGCTAAGGGTGAGGGTACCAAGGGCGGCAGCGATCAGCAGGTGCTTCATGGGTGTCCTCCGGGGAAAAGTTGAGTTGACCTGTTTACCGTAGGCGAGCACAGGACACGGCACCACCGCCCTTCCCTTGCCGCTTGGCTCACGCCCGGTTCACGCCGGGCGACCCGTAGGTTCCAGGAGAGTAGTTGTGGCCCCACTGGGGGCGCAGAAACCCTGGCAGGGGCGGGGCTTATACTTCCATTCATGCAGCAGCCGCCCTTTACCGCGCTCGCCGCCGTCTACGACGCGATCATGGCGGACGTGGAATACGACCACTGGGCCGACTTCGTGCTGACCTATGCGCGCGACGGCGGCCTGAACACGACAGGGCGGGCACTGGACCTCGCGTGCGGCACCGGCGGCTTTACCCATGAGCTTCAGCAGGCGGGCTGGCAGGTCACGGGCCTGGACGCCAGCCGCGACATGCTGGCCGAGGCCCGCCGCCGCCTGCCGGACCTGACGTTCGTTCCGGGCGATCTGCGCACCTTTAACCTGGGGCAGACCTTCGATCTGGTGACGTGCGTGTTCGACAGCCTGAACAATCTGCTGACCCCCGCCGACCTGGGGGCCGCGCTGCGCCGGGCGCGGGCCCATCTGCGGCCCGGCGGGCTCCTGGCTTTCGACGTGAACACGCGCCTGGGCGTGCAGGACCTGTGGGACGGCGGCGCCATCGAGGGGCTGGCCCCACTCCCCGGGGGCGGCGAGGTGCACTACCACTGGTCGCATCACTTTGATGATGAGGCAGGCTTGGGCGTGGTGCAGGCGCTGTGCCGGGTGGAGGGCGAGGAATTCATCGAGGTGCACCAGGAACGCGGCTACGATCCGGCGGACCTGGAACCCCTGCTGGCTGGGGCCGGCTTCGAGCGCTGGGACATTGTGGAATACCCCGATTACGCGCCGCCCACGCCCGAGACGCCCCGCGTCTGGGTCTTTGCCTGGGCGCCGGAGGCCCAGCCATGAGCGCGCTGCCGGTGCTGGGGGCGGGTGGCTGGGGCACCGCTTTGGCGGTCAATGCGGCCCGCAACGGCCCTGTAACCCTGTGGGCCCGCCGCGCCGATTTTGCCGGGCGACTGCGTCAGGAGCGGGTGAACGCCGAGTATCTCCCGGGCGTCACCCTACCGGCGCACCTGGAAGTCACGGCCCATCTGGGCGAGGCGCTGGGCGACGCCGCCTTTGCGCTGGTCGTGGTGCCCAGCGTGGGGGTGCCGGACCTGCTGGCGGTGCTGCCCCGGTCGCTGGGCGTGGTGCTGTGTGCCAAGGGCCTCGCGCCCGACGGCAGCCAGCTGACCCATCTGGCCCGCGAACTGGGCTTTCTGCGGGTGGCGGTGCTCAGCGGCCCCAACCACGCCGAGGAGGTGGGGCGCGGGCTGCCAGCGGCCACGGTGGTGGCCAGCCGCGACACCGGCTTTGCCCGTACAGTGCAGGCGGCCCTGATGACCCCCGCCCTGCGGGTGTACACCAGCGAGGACGAAACGGGCGTGGAGCTGGGTGGCGTGCTGAAAAACGTCATGGCCGTGGCGGCCGGGCTGGCCGATGGCCTGAACCTGGGCGACAACGCCAAGGCCGCGATCATCACCCGGGGGCTGCGCGAGATGGGCCGCTACCTGAAGGCCGAAGGCGCCCACGAGGACACGGTGTATGGCCTGAGCGGCCTGGGTGATCTGGTTGCCACGGCCACCAGTCGCCACAGCCGCAACCGCGCGGCGGGCGAGGCGATGGCGCGCGGCGAGCATCCGGGGCAGGGCGGCAAGGTGGTGGAGGGCCTGCGCACCGCCGGTCTGCTGGACGCCTGGGCCACCGCCCACGGCCACGACCTGCCGATTGTCCGGGCCGTGGCCAAGGTGACCCGGGGCGAATGGACCCCGCAGGAGGGTCTGGCCCAGCTGATGGAGCGAGAGGCCAAACCCGAGCGGCATTGAGGGGAGAGTCAAGAAAGCCCATCCAAACGTGCTGAAACGCCTTTTGCACCCAGGGCGGACCGTAGACGCTGTATCTAGTACCTCATTTGGGCCAAACGTACAAGTGCTTGTACGCCTCTCAGGGCGGTGGTACAGTCAGCCATCGAAGAACAGGTTGCCCGACAGCAGCCCCCAATCTGGATGAAGACGGTGACTCACGGCTCGAAAGGAGCGGTGCGTTTCTTATTGTGGCTGTCTTCTTCCGCAAGGAGCCCTATGACCACCCCCGCTGCCCCTGCCCTGACCAACTTTGACGAGAACGCCCATCACATTGCCAAGCGGCAGTATCTGCAGCCCGGCGACGGCGACCTGGGCGGGATGTTTCACCGCATTGCCAGCTGGGTGGCGGGCGCCGAGGCGCCGGACGCACGGGCGCACTGGGCCCAGAAGTACTTTGACCTGATGGCCGAGAAGAAGTTCTGCCCCGGGGGCCGTGTGCTGGCCGGCGCGGGCACATCCCACGGCAACGTGCTGAACTGCTTCGTGCAGGGCGCCACCGAGCATGCGCCCAGCAGCTTTGAAGGCGTGATGGAAGTGGCCAAGAAGCTGGCCCTGGTGACCAAGGTGGGCGGCGGCAACGGCGTGAACCTGGACGTGTACACCCCCCGCGCCGCAGGCAGCCGCCCCGACGCCGGCGTGCGCGGCTGGGCTTACATGAGCGCCGCGCACGCGGACGTCGTGGACTTTATTGAGGGCCTGATGCGCCCCCCCACCCAGCCCGACGGCGACAAGCAGCCCGTGGCCGTGCGCAACTGGACCCGCGTGGTGTACGGGCAGGTCATCCGGCCCGAGGTGGTGGCCCTGGCGCGCGCCAACGGCGTGGCGGTGGTTTCCGCGCTGCCCGAGGGCGTGCAGACCGTGCCCGACGACATGGGCGGCATCATTGACGCCGCGCGCAAGGTGGCCGACGACGCCAAGCTGGGCCTGGAACCCCGTATTGACCTGAGCGCCATGCGGCCCGAGGGCGCGCCCATCAAGGGTTCGGGCGGCACCAGCAGCGGGCCGGTCAGCTTCCTGCTGGAAATCTTTGACAACTTTCTGGAGTGGGCCAACCGGGGCGGCGAGGGCAGCGGGCCTATTAACACCCTGCGCTTCGTGTACGCCCCCGTGCTGCGTGTGGTGCGCCAGGGCGGCACGCGGCGCGGCGCGGGCATGGCCACCATCTCCATCGGCCACCCGGACGTGCTGGATTTCCTGACCGCCAAGGACCTGGACCGCGAGGCCGCAGAAGGCGATATCTCGACCTTCAACATCTCCATTCTGGTGGGCACTGCCTTCTGGGACACCCTGCAACAGGGCGGCGTGTGGCCCGTGCAGGCGCAGGAGGTGCCGGGCAAGTATTACCTTGCGCCGCAGACCGGGCCTTTCAAGGGCGAGTGGCCCGAGCTACCCGTACGCGCCGAGGACGACGCCCAGGGCGTGCCGGTCTACACGCTGAAAAAAGGCCAGACGGGGGTGCCCGCGCGCTGGCTGTGGGACCAGATTGCCCAGCACGCCTGGAGCACCGGTGAACCCGGCCTGATTTTCGTGGACCGGATCAATGAATACAGCGCGCTGAAGGACCTGGGCGAGCGCTACCAGATTCGCAGCACGAACCCTTGTGTCACCGCCGATACCTGGGTCAGCACGGCTATGGGGGCCCGGCAGGTTCGGAACCTGGTCGGAAAAGATTTCTGCGCCGTAGTCAATGGCCAGTCCTACAGCGCGCGTGGGGGCTTCTGGCTCACCGGCATCAAGCCGGTCCTAACGGTCACCACGCGCCGGGGCTACCAGCTGCGCCTGACCGACAACCACCAGCTGCTCAAGGTGGTCCGGCAGACGCGCGACATGCAGGACACGGCGTGGGTGGAGGCGGGCACCTTGAAGCCCGGCGACCGCATCATGCTCAGTGATCACACCGAGATCACGCCCTGGGCGGGCGCGGGCAACCGCACCGAAGGCTGGCTGCTGGGCAGCCTGATTGGTGACGGCACGTTCCTGACCGACAGGGCGCGCCCCATGGCCGCTCTGGGCTTCTGGGGCGACACGCGCCACGCGCTGGCTGACGCCGCGTACGAGCAGCTTGGGCAGATGGGCGCGGTGAAAAAGCTCTGGCGCAGTGACGATGAGGCGCGGGCGCGGGTGCGTCTGAGCAGCGAGGCCCTGGCCGAATTGGCCGCCAAATACGGTGTCACCCACGGCCACAAGACCCTGACCGACCGGATGGAGCAGGGTGGCTACGATTTCTACCGTGGGGTGCTGCAGGGCCTGTTCGACGCCGACGGCAGCGTGCAGGGCGATCAGCGCAAAGGCGTCAGCGTTCGGCTGGCCCAATCTGACCTGCCCTTGCTTCAGCGTGCCCAGCGCATGCTGGCCCGCCTGGGCATTCTGAGCACGCTGGCCCCTGAACGACGCCCTGCCGGTACCCGCGTGCTGCCCGACGGTCAGGGTAGACAGTCAGAGTACCCCGTGCGCGCCCAGCACGAACTGATCATTAGCGGCAGCAACCTGCGTGGGTACGCCGAGCGGATCGGGTTCCGGGATGAACGCAAGTCAGCGCGACTTGAAGAGGCACTGAGCGGCTACGCCCGCGAACTCAACCGCGAGCGCTTCAGCGACGAAATCGTGAGCATCCTGCCCAGCGGCGAAGAAGCGGTGTACGACGTGACCGTGGACCAGGTTCACGCCTTCGATGCCAATGGCATTGTGGCCCACAACTGCGGCGAAATTCCCCTCACCGTGGGCGAGCCCTGCGACCTGGGCGCCATCAACCTCGCCGCCTACGTGAAGGGCAGCGCGTTCGATTACCCCAGCTTCCGTGAGGACGTGCGCACCTGCGTGCGCTTCCTGGACGACGTGCTGGACGTGAACGTGTTTGCGCTGGAAGACAACCGCGTGGCCAGCCAGGACCTGCGCCGCCTGGGCCTGGGCGTCATGGGGCTGGCCGACGCCCTGATCAAGCTGGGTCTGCGCTACGACAGCGAAGCCGGACGCGACACCATTTTTGAAATCATGAGCGTGCTGCGCGAGGAAGCGGTGGCCGAGAGCGAGCGCCTGGGCCAGGAACGCGGCATCTACCCCGTCTACACCCGCCACGAGGGCCAGATTCCCCATGCCCCCCGGCGCAACGTGGCGGTGCTGACCGTGGCCCCCACCGGCACCACCTCCATGCTGATGGGCGTGAGCAGCGGCATTGAGCCCATCTTCAGCCCGTTCATCTGGCGCAAGATCGGCAGCGAGTACCGCGCCCTGCTGGCCCCGCTGTTCGTGGAACTGCTCGAAACCTACCCGGCCCCCCAGGGCATGAGCAAAGACGGTAAGTGGGACTGGGACAAGGTCACCGAAGCCGTCAGCGAGAACCACGGCTCGGTGGTGGGCCTGCCCTTCATCCCCGAAGCCTTGCAGCAGGTGTTTGTGTGCGCCCACGACATCAAGCCCGTGGACCATGTGCGGATGCAGGGCGCCGTGCAGCGCGCCTTTGACGCCGAAGGCCACGCCGCCAACAGCCTGTCCAAGACCATCAACCTGCCCAACGAGGCCACCGTGCAGGACGTGCAGGACGCCTACAGCGAAGCCTACCGGACCGGCTGCAAGGGCATCACGGTGTACCGCGACGGCTCGCGGCAGTTCCAGGTGCTGTCCACCAGCAAGAAGAAAAAGGACACGGCCGAGCAGCCCGCCCAGGCCGCCGCTGAAGTGATGGGCGAGCAGGGCGAGACGCCCGTGCCCGCTGCCGCCGCCCCCACGCCCCAGCCCGCCGCACCTGCCCAGGTGGTGAAACCCGTGACGCCCAGCAAGCCCCAGTACGAGCGCCCCACGCGCCTCAGCGGCATCACCGACATGGTCAAACTGACCGACCCCACCAGCGGGCACCGCCGCTCGTTCCTGGTGACGGTGAACCAGCTGAACGGCAAGCCGGTGGAAGTGATGGTGATTTCCGGCCGCGCGGGCGACGAGGCCAATGCCGACAGCGAGGCGCTGGGCCGCGTGGTGTCCATTGCCCTGCAACATGGGGTGCCGGCCCAGGCGATCATCAAGACCCTGCGCGGCATCAACGGCGGCCTGTACGGCAGCTACAACGGGCGCCTGGTGGGCAGCAAGGCGGACCTGATCGCCGTGGCGCTGGAAACCTTCCAGAAGGACCTGGAAGCCGCGCAGCTGCCGCCCCTGGCCGGTGGCAGTACCGACGCGGTGGCCGTGAGCAGCGCCCCCACGGGCGTCAGCGTGGACAGCATGGCCCGCGAGCGCTGCCCGGTGTGCGAGGAAAAGGCCGTGATCCGCGAGGAAGGCTGCCTGAAGTGCCAGGCCTGCGGCTACAGCAAGTGCGGGTAAGGTCCTGGCCTACCCCTGTGCGGGACTGAGCACCTGTAGCGCTCCGGCCACCACTTCGACCTCCACCACTCCGCCGGGCGCTGTGCTCCGGCGGAGTTCGGTGTCGAGGTGCCACACTTGTCCCTGATCCGCAATCACGAAGCGGCGCCCGACCGCCGAATGCACGCTGGGCAGCTGGTGAAAGGTGCCCCGGCGCATGGCCTGGGCATAGGTGAGCATGGGTGCGCGCCGCAGGCCGTCCACGCGCACCAGATTCAGCAGGCCGTCGTCCACCCGGGCCCCCGGGGCCAGGTGCAAGCCATTGCCGGTGCTGGGCGTGTTCATCACCTCCAGCACCGCCACAGGTGGGCTGGGCAGCGGGCGGCCGTCCACGGTCACATGCAGGCCCAGCGGCTGGTGCATGGCAAAGGCTTCCAGGGTCGAGCCCAGCGCGCGCACCGGGCTCTTGGCCAGATGGGGCCCGTAATCGTCCAGAATGTCGGCGAACAGCCCACAGCCGCAGGCTTCCAGAAAGTGGTCCTCACCCCAGCTTCCCCGGATGCGGCCCACATCGAACGGCATCGGCCGGGCCTGCCCGAAGCGCTGGGCCACCGCCAGGGGGTCACCGAAAAGGTTCAGGGCGCGCGCCACGTTGTTGGCCGTGCCCATGGGCAGCACGCCCAGGGTGACGTCCCGGCGGCCCAGCAGGTGCAGCGCCCCGGTGCGCAGGGTGCCGTCGCCTCCGGCCAGAAAAATGGTGCCGCTGGTCTGGCCCAGCAGGGTGCCCAGCTCCTCCGTGTGCCTGGTGACATGCAGCGTGACCGCAAATCCAGCGTCGTGCAGGGCGCGGCACAGCGCGGCCGGTGGCGCGCGGTGGCTGCTGCCCGCCCGTGGGTTGTAGATCAGGGTGGCGGGGAGGCGCTGAAGGCTCAGACCGGGCCTCCTGAACAAAGCGGCGCGAACATGATCATGGGCTGTGCTTCAGCGTACCGCGCCGGGGTACGCTGGGCCATGCCTCTGGATGAGTACCGCTCGCCCTCCCCTGCCCGGCTGCGCCTGTATCTGGGGCTGTGGCTGATGGTGCTGCTGACCGCCGTGCTGGGCCGCCGCTCCGGCGATCTGGGCACGCGCCAGACCCTGCGCCGCAGTTCCTTCGCCCGGGTGATGTTCATGGACATCGGGGCGCTGTCCACCCTGGGCGCCCTGTATCTGGCCCTCACAGGCCGGACGGCGGCGCGGCTGCCGGGCGCGGCGGCGTCGCTGGTCCTGGGCAGCTTTACGCTGCTGCCTGCGCTTGCCTACGAAGACTGGGTGGCCCTGCGCCAGCAGCGCGCGGCGCCGCGACACCCGGACACGCTGGATTAGGGCGGGGTCAATGGCGAAGCCCCGGCAACGCACCGGGGCCGGGGTCAGTCATTACTCTTCTGGGTCAGCGCGCCATTGCTGTTATCAGCTGCCTCGCCGCCGGGTGCACAGGCTTCCCAGAAGGCCCTGCAACCCTGCGGGTTATGGGGCAGGATGCGGCTGTGCATTCAGGACAATAGCCAAAATCGACCAGGGACTGAGCATTCGACCAAGCCTACCCTTCTCTGGGCAAAGCCAGAAGGCAGCCGCGTTTCTGGCCAAGCAGGAGTTCAAAATGAGGCGCCGCCTCTGGCTTGGCATGCCGCCTCAACAAGGCAATCGTCGGGTATACAGTGACCCAGTCTTGCCCCGCCTGCGCTAGATCATCGGCTTTACAGCCGTACCTCAAATGTGCGGAGTCACCTCTATCCTTCCCCGTCAGCTGGGCAAGGGGCTTGCGGTAGCCCAAACTCAATAAACTGACCGTCTTCGTGCGAGCATTGGTGGCAAGAAAGGCCCTGAATTTTGTTGTGTTGTCGAACGTGCACACAATGTAACTGTCCTCAGTTTGACCCCGGCAATCCACGTTCTGCAGCGTCCCTCCGAACTCCTCTTCTATCCATTGGGCCTTTAGAGGGGCTGTGGACGCGCAGGCCGAGAGCAGGATCAAAGCGCCCCACCGCTTCACAGCTTTTTCAACTCTGTGTAGGTGTAAGGGTAGGACACTGAAAACCCAATATCGCCGGCCATCCCTGACTTCTCCAGTCGGCTCAAGGGCACCGTCAGGAGCTGCTCATCCTTATCCCCAGGTTGACCGGGGCAGAGATCTATTGCGTCATTGACGGTGATATTCAGGACCAGTTTAATCTGGACGCTTTTATTCGTCAGGAATTTGATGTGTGCTTTGCCGGTGACGCTGCGTGTGTCCTTGCCAAAGTCACTGCCAGAGGTGAAGTTCCCTGCCAGATTGCCCGCTGCGCCGTCCTTCTTGCTGTACCGCAGCATCGAGACAAACTCGCGCAGTTCATCTGCAGGAACCAGCTTCTGAATATCGAAGACGCCACCCTTCTTCGCAATTTCGCCCAGGGACATCCGGACAGCGATATTGCTACAGATCAAAGAGGCCACGCTCTCATTGGCCTTCGCATTGACGAAGGACTGGTACACGGTGGGGTACTTGTCCTTGGTGATTTCAAGGCGTTTTCCTGTCCCCCCTCTCAGGTATTGGCGCCAGAGCGCTTCCACTTCTCGCCCAAACTTCAGTCCAACGACCGTCAGGCCCGCATTCGCTTTCAGCAAGTCAAAGCGCATGGTGCCATTGCGGAGTTCCTGTGACGAGTAAGGCTTGCAGAACTGTCCCTTGGGCGCCGCGTTCACCGTCGAGTAGGGATTACTCTTGTCATCTTTGGGGGTGGCAAAGATCTGCTGCATGGGGGCCTCCAGTGCGGGCCCCAGCTTAGGGCACAGGCCAACCACACTTTGCCTCATGTGCCCACTCGCACCGCCTGCCCGCCCCTTCTCCCACGATTTGCTCAAGGCAACCGCTGAGCTGGCTGACTACAGTGGCGCTATGACAGCAGCCACCGGCCCATCGCCCACCCAGACAGACCGGGGCCACGCCACCCTGATTTACAACGCGAATGCGGGCGGCAGCGGCCACTGCACCCCCGAGGATCTGGTGGGTGTGCTGCATGGCCTGGGGTTCCAGCCTGTGTGCCGCGCCACCACCTCTGAGGACGAGTTGCAGGAAGCGCTGGCCACGGCGCAGGGCCCCGTCTTCGTGGCGGGTGGTGACGGCACCGTGCGCGCGGTGGCCCTGCAACTGGCGGGCCGCCCCGGCGTGGTGCTGGGCATCGTGCCGATGGGCACCGCCAACAACGTGGCGCGGACACTGGGCATTCAGGGCGCGCCGCTGGACATTCTGGCGTCGTACGGTGCGGCGCAGGTGCAGCCCTTCGACCTGGGCCGCGTCACGGCGCCCTGGGGCCAGGATCTGTTTCTGGAAGCCTGCGGCTGCGGCGCCTTTGCCGATGTTCTGGCCGAGTACGACCCCGAGTCCGGCAAAAGCCCCCTGCGCGCCGTGCAGGCCCTGACCACCGCCCTCACCAGCTTTGATCCGCCGCCCCTGAGCCTCACGGTGGACGGGCAGACCGCGCCCCCCACAGCGTTCGCGCTGCTGGAAGTGATGAACACCCGCGCCACCGGCCCCCGGCTGCGGCTGGCCACCCACGCCGATCCTGGCGACGGCCAGCTGGACGTGGTGCGCATTGATGCGGGGGGCCGTGAAGGGCTGCTGGCCTACCTCGCCGCCCTGGCCCGCGATGAGTTCGACGCCCTGTCCAGTGTCGAGAGCAGCCGCGCAGCCGTTGTGGACATTCCTTACAGCGGGCAGGCCTTTCACATTGACGCCGAGGTTCGCCCTCCCGTGCCCGGCGCGGCTGGCGTGGTGCGGGTTGAGGCGTGGCCCGGCGCCCTTCAGGTGCTGGTGCCCCAACAGGGAGAAGGCTGATGCCGCCCGGCCCACCCCTGCCGCCGCCCCATCCCGAATCGCCCCGGCAGGCGCCCCTACACCGCCCCTGGCCAGTCGCGGCAGTCCACAGTCTGCAAGACCGCCTGGGCGCCGCGCTGGGCTGGGCCCCCCGCCCCGCCTCGGCCATGCAGAACAACATCGTCTGGCGCCGGGGCGTGCAGGTGATGCGCGTGGACCTGCACACCCACACCGAGGTCAGCCCGGACTGCAAAACGCCGCTGCGCGACATTCCCGGCTGGATGCTCCGCACCAACACGCGCGTCCTGGCGGTGACCGATCACGACCAGTACCGGGGCGGCCCCGAACTGCAGGCCATCGTGCGCGATCTGGGCCTGGATGACCGCTTAAGTGTGATTGCCGGTGAGGAAATCACCACCCGTGAAGGCGAGCTGATTGGCCTGTTCCTGCAAGAACGCATTCCGCCGCAGCTCTCGCCCGAGGAGACGGTGCAGGCCATCAAAGCGCAGGGTGGGCTGGTGCTCCTGCAACACGGCTTCGATCCCCTTAAGCGCCATCGCCTGCGCCCCGAAGCCACCGCGCGCATCGCGGAGCAGGTGGATATCGTGGAGGTCTTCAACTCCCGCCTTTCGCGCCACCACTGGAACCGCGTGGCCGAGGCCTGGGCCAGTGAACGGAACCTACCCGTCTGCGCGGGCAGCGACGCCCACACCCTGCGCGACATTGGCGAGGCCTGGGTGGAAGCCCCATTCCGAACGGTGCAGACGCCCGAGCAACTGCTGGCGGCCTTGCGTGAAGGCGTGGTGGCTGGCCGCTGGACCCACCCGGTCTATGCCTTTGGTCAGAAACAGTGGCGCAACTTTAATGGGCAATTCCGGCGCTTCTGAGCAGCGTCAGAAGGCGCAGGCAACGTGTGGCAGGTCAACTTTTCGTCAGATGCACCTGCTACACTGTCTGAGCTGAAGAAATTCAGCCCGCTGGGGGTGACCCGGTTTCGACAGGGGAACTGCAGGCGATGTTGCGTGTCGAGGTGCCGTTGGCCTCGTAAAACTACGGCAAAGCCATTAACTGGCAACCAGAACTACGCTCTCGCTGCTTAAGTGAGACAGTGACCGCGAAGCCCGGCCTTTGGCGTCGCGCGAACTGAACCAAAAGAAGGCTAGCCCAGGCAACGCTCTGTAGCTGACGGCGAAAATAAGCAGAGATACGGTCTGCGATAACCCGCCCACTGGTGAGCGCAGACCCGACAATCAAAGAGTGGGATACACACGTAGACGCACGCTGAACGGACTCTTGGACGGCGGTTCGACTCCGCCCACCTCCACCACAGATCCCCGCCCCACCCGGCGGGGATTTCTCTATACTGGGCAGGCCCTGGCAAGGGCGAATGCGCCGGGATGGCGGAATGGTAGACGCAACCGACTTAAAATCGGTCGCCGCAAGGCGTGCGGGTTCAAGTCCCGTTCTCGGCACCATAAAGGAGAGGACCCCTATTGCAGGGGTCTTCTTTTGTTTGCGCCACCACCGGTGGGCAGTGTGAACTCGTAGGCGCGGTAGACCGATGGCACCCCTCAATACCACAGATATTCTTCCCAGCTGCTGCGTTCTGGTTCTGCCGTGAGCGCAAACACGTTCTGGAAGGGAAGTGGCTCTTGGCTAAGCCCGCAGGAGACAGGACGAACCTGCTGCGTTGAAGAGCAGGAACAAAAAAAAGCCCCCTTCGAAAGAAGAGGACTTGG
>NZ_JAIQXV010000031.1 GCF_020166415.1 Deinococcus multiflagellatus | reverse complement strand
GCCCGGCTGGTTGCACGCCTGAAGGCACAGCTGGGAATAGACCTGCGTTTACGTGACGTCTTTGAACACCCAACCCTGGCATTGCAGGTCAACCTATGCACCCAGCAGCGTATGGGTGCCGGGCCGGGCCGGGCGCTCGTGATGCTTGAGCAGTTCGGACCGGAATATGTGCTCGAGCGCTTGGATGATTTTTCTGATGCTGAAGTGGACGAGCTCTATGCCCACTTGGACGGTTAATGTCGAGCTTCTCATTTGCTTAGTTCGCCGCCTACTTCTCTCGATGGTGATTACTCGTCATGAATGCACGTGAACTTCTTAAAACCAAACTCAAGCAACGCCTTCAACACTGCCAAGAAGCCCCATTAACCCGGATGCAGGAGTCCCTATGGATTCTTAGTCAGACTGAAGATGTCAACAGTGCATACACGCTTCCGTTCGCATTTCTGATCCTTGGTCCCCTCGACATCCCCCGGTTGTCGCGGTCACTTGATCGGGTGGCTGAGCGCCATCCTATCCTCCGAGCACATATTGTTGACGGGGAAGAGCCCAAGCAGGTGCTATCGGCGAACTCGACATTCACCCTCCAAGTGACGCATCGACCTCCTTCTACGTCTTTGCAGCTGCAAACATTTGCCCTTGAATATGCTGACCAGAAGTTAAAGCAGGGACGGGACATCCATGAGGGTAATGCGCTGAGTGTCCACCTGATCACTGATGGGCAGACTCACGTCCTCCTCGGCCTGATCCATCACATCTTCTTCGACGGGACATCTGTGCAGTTGTTCCTCGACGAGGTGAAGACGGAATACGCTGCTGCTGAAGGCAGCGCCAGGCATGTGTGGCATAAAAGCTATCTGGACTTCGCTCTGCAACACCGGGCGACTTATCTGGAGGCACTCCAGACTCATCTGCCGTTTTGGACTGCTGGGCTTCAGGGGGCCGAGCCGTATACGTCACTTCCGCATCAGTGCCAGCGACCCTCGCCGCCGTCGCTGAACGGGAAAACTGTTGCCTACGAGGTACCTGACGAACTGATAAAGCTTCTGAAGACTATCGCCGAAGAGCAGGGTACCTCCCTGTTCTGCGTGCTGTTACTCGCGTTTCAGCTCGTGCTTGCGCGTGCTGCTCAGCAATCTGACCTAGTGATCGGCGTGCCGTTTGACACCCGCGCGCACACGGACATCGACCGAACCATGGGCTATTTCATCAATACCCTTCCCTTGCGGACGCGCTTGAAAAGCGACATGACGGTTGCGGAGCTGCTCAAGGAAGTAACGGACGGTGTGTTCGCCGCTGCCGAGCACGCCGCCGTAGCATTTGAAGATATAGTCCGCAGCTTGAAGCCAGAGCGCTCACCGTCGCACCACCCGATCTTTCAAACGGTTTTCGACCTGCATTATCTGGATGATCAACATCAGTTGTCGGAAGAGACACAGATCGAACATCTTCCGATTCCGTTTAACTATTCAAAATTCGACTTGAGCTGCACAGTGAAGGTCAGAGGTGAATCGTGTCACTTCGAGTTTGAATATGCGACCGACTTGTACCGAGACATCGAAATCACCCGATTTGTCGAGAACTTTCTTGCCATGGTCCGGGCTCTGCCGGACATCTTGCATGTAATGGTGGGGGAGCTTGACGAACTAGCTGACGAACAGAGAACTCTGCTGCTAGACGTCTGGAGTGGCGCCGCACAGCTGCGTGGGCCCGCACAACGCGTAACAAAACGCATTGCAGATAATTTCACGCGGTTTGCTTCCCATGTGGCAATTCGGGAGGGGCAACGGACGTTGACGTACGATGCTGTTGGTCGTCAAGCTCAAGGCCTCATTCGGGGTTTACATGGCCTGCACCTGTCCCCAGGCGCGAGCATTGCTCTTTACTTCGACAAATCGCCGGAAGCGGTCGTTGCAATGCTGGCATGCCAGTTTGCCGGTTACCCATTCGTGTGTTTGGATCCGACGCTCCCGGAAGAACGCATTTCTGCAATCCTAAACGCTGTCCGGCCAGAAGCTGTCCTTTGTAGCAACCAGCGCCTCCCAGAGTTCGAACTCTCGGGACCCACCGTTATCGTTGAGAACATACCCCCATTGAGCGGGTCATTAGACAAGCTGGCTTTCCCGGAAGCCGAGAGCCTCGCCTACCTCATTTTTACTTCCGGTTCCACAGGTCAACCCAAAGGGGTGCAGGTCACACATGCCAACTTGGATAGCGTAACGGCAGCGTGGGACGAGGCGTACTGCCTTTCGGAAACCCCCCATGTTCACCTTCAGATGGCTGCGTTCGGTTTTGATGTATTCATCGGTGACTGCATGCGGGCGCTCTGCTTCGGGGGCACTCTGATTGTATGTTCACGTGAATATTTGCTCGATCCGGCAAAACTCGCAGATGTGATAAGCAACGAAGGTATTACATTCGCAGAGTTCGTTCCTTCAGTATTAAGGGAACTCTGCGCTTATATGCAGCATGAGAACAGGGCGTTCCCCAAGCCACTGGTGGTCGCCTGTGGCTCCGATGCATGGAGTGTCAGGGAAGTCCAGGATGTCCTTGCCTGCTTGCCTGCTGGCAGCCGTGTGTTCAACTCCTACGGATTGACGGAAACCACGATCGACAGCGTTCTGTATCCTGTTCCAGAAAGTTCAATGCTGACAGGAGCTGTACCGATCGGGCGTCCACTCACCAACACCCTGGTGTATATCCTGGATGACCACCAACGTCTCGTGCCGCCTGGCACTCGTGGTGAATTGTGCATCGGTGGTCCCGGCGTCTCCGCTGGCTACTTGGCAACCTCTGGTTCAAAACCGTCATCCTTCATGGCCAATCCATTTGCGGCAGGGATGCTGTACCGTACTGGCGATAGCGCAAGGTTTCGGATGGACGGAGAACTGGAACTGCTAGGTCGTCTTGATCGCCAAGTCAAACTTCACGGTAATCGTGTGGAGTTGGGAGAAATTGAACGAGTTCTTGAAGGCCATCCCGGTATCTACAAGGCAGTCGTAACCCTTCAGCGGGGAGACCCAGAAGCTTCAGACAGGCCAGTTCTCGCCGCATATGTCCAGATAGATGGAGACACGCCAATCACTCCGGAGGAACTGGAACTGTTCCTGGCGCCAAAGTTGATCCGGATAATGCGGCCAACGGTCTACGAATTTCTTGAACACTTCCCCTTGAACGGCAATGGAAAGATTGACCTTAAACGGCTACCAGTGGCACGGCAACGAGTTAGCCGCATCCTGGGAGCACCTCCCAGGAACGACGAGGAACGGGCGTGGCTGACTGTGTTCCAGCAGGTGCTGGGCACGGCCACAGTAGGAACGACGGATAATTTTTTCGATGCTGGTGGAGACTCACTCAGCGTGATACGTGTGGTCGCGCTTGCCCGGCAGCGTGGGCTCTCCATTACCCCTCTAGATCTTTATACTGCCCCTTCCGTCCAGGAGTTAGTCCATCTGTGCAGTCAGGTTTCAATTCCAGTTAACAACAAGTTGACGAGTCCCGCAGGGCCGCTCGAGCTGTTGCCCCAGCAGACGAACTACATCGAGCGGCGCTTTCCTCAGGCACATGCCGCATTCCTCACTGTAAAGGTCCTGACAACTGCAGCCCCCCTCGACTTTGAGATGGTGCGCCGTGTCGTTGAAATCCTCGCACAGCGTCACGATGCGCTGCGTGTCAGGCACTTTAGGCGGGACGGCGCCTGGATACAGGAAGTGTGTGATCTCTCTTTGGACGATGTGACCGAGCACCGAACGACGTGGAATGCCCAGGATGAGATCAGTACATTGGTTCACGCCCTTTTCAACGCCCCTCAGCTCGAGAACACACCACTTTTCAAAGTGGTCCAGTTGGATGTTGGGGACGACCGCACCTCAAGACTCGTCGTGATCGGTCACCACCTCATCTTTGATCTGGTTTCCTGGTCCGTCTTTCTTGCCGACTTTGAGGAGATTTACGAATCACTGGCGTTTGATCGAGCGATGAACGTCGCTTCTGGGAGTGCCACATATGCGGAGTGGTGCCAGACCTTCGAAGCTTATGCACAGTCTGAGCAGGTGTCGTTGGAAGCAGAATCGTATTGGAGCACCTTCCCCTGGGCGAGCGTACCCGCCTTGCCCAGGGATATAGAAGGTGAAATTCGGGAAGATATCCATGTTGTCCTGTCCAGAAATTTGTCCGAGTTAGACAGTTCCCTTTTCCGGCAAGCACTGGGGTTGGGCTTCCGCCCTGAAGAGCTCATTGTTGCCGCGCTCGCAGAATCATTTGCAGAATGGACTGGGCAGAATCAACTGATTGTGCGGCTCATGACCAATGGCCGAATTCCTCAGTTCACCCGCATCGACCTCTCTAGAACGATTGGTTGGTTGGCATACCACTACCCAGTGTACCTTTCACTCCCTCCTGCAGGCCAACGGGCACGATTTGATTCCATTCTGCAGCAGTTACGCAACGTGCCGAAAAATGGCATGGGCTACCACGCGCTCCAGCGTCGAGCGCATGACCCACGGTACAGACAGTTGCTGAACGAGCTTTACCCATGCACCTTTCTCATCAATTACTACGGCGCCAGCGGCGGCGGGGTATCATCCACGCTTTTCAAAGAAGCGGATGAAACGGTGCCGCGTCCCCCCTCCCCAGGCGCTAAATTCCCCCGCTTCAACATTGGGGGCGAGCTGTCGGCAGACACTGGACGACTACAGCTCACCTGGTCCTATAACGAGGCCGTGTGGCACCGCCGGACAATAGAAGAGTTTGCTGAACGGCATGTATCTCACCTACGAGCGATTCTTGAACGTGTCGTAGTTGAAACGGCCACAAGCGTTTGAAAGGAAGGTGGTTTTGGGTGAGTGGGGGTTGGCTTTGCCCTATGATGCCGACATGCACATTAGTCCACTTTCTTCCGAAAGCCATAGCGTAGTTGTGGAGGGAAAGGCCGAGGCGATGGTCGACGCATTAAAACGTGGCATAAACGAACAGGTCATTCCGGGAGCTGCGATCATCTGGGGTTCACCAAATCGGTTTCTTCTTGATCGGGCTGTGGGATATGCAGAGGTCGTTCCTACACGTGTGGAAGCACAAAACTCGACGATCTACGACATCGCTTCCCTCACCAAAGTGGTTGCAACGTGGCCGCTCGTGGCTCAAGCGTTGCAGAGCGGCGCATTGCAGTTGACGCAGACCGTTGGGGACCTAATCCCTGAATCTGCTCAGGCTCCAGCGGCCCCAATCACTATTCAACAGCTCCTTACCCACACTTCGGGATTGATGCAGGCAACTTGGTTATCACAGTATCCGAGGAACGCTGCGACCATCCGGGAAAGGCTGGTGAACGAGAAACTTGAATGGATACCAGGCAGTCGGGTCTCGTACTCCAACCGGCCATTTATCCTGCTCGGCTTCATTCTTGAACAGGTATTAGGGATGCCATTAGAGAGAGCCTGTAAAGAGTACGTGTGGAAACCGCTTGATATGCCGGACACCACCTTCAACCCTGATGGGTCGGTTCTGGCACGCATTGCCTCCACGGAAGAACGGGATGGGACATGTCTGAAGGGTTCCGTTCACGATGAAAGTGCGGCGTGGCTCGGCGGTGTGGCGGGACATGCCGGAGCGTTTTCGACGACACGCGACTTGTCCAGGTTTGCCAGCGCCGTTCTCACCCGGAGCGCCGTGGTCGGTGGGCACGAGGTCTCAGCCCTGACGTTCACCGACCACACCAAGCAGCTCGGTGTCAGCCGTGGCCTCGCCTGGGAGAGTTACGAGGATTGGAACCCCTCCGGAAATGTCTGGGGTCATCTTGGATTTACCGGCACGAGTCTGTGGTTGGATTTTGGCCGCAATGAATACTTGGTTCTCCTGTCCAACCGTGTCCATCCCAAGCGAGGAGATCCTCAAGCCATGCGAGCCCTGCGTCAAGAGGTGTTTAGCAAATGGCAGGAAACCCCGCTGCAGTGAAGCGAGCGCTCCAACAAGACAGGAAGGGCTTCGCAGGATGTCACCGTCGATAGAACCCATTCCAATAACGCATGGGAAGGGACCCGGGCCCCTTCCCATGTCCATGCATCCCCAGCAGCATGACCGATCTACAGTGGCACTTGGTCGTACCCTCCTTCCGTGAACCACCGCGCTGTCCGGATGGCAAAAGTCGCCCCCGCGTTCCAAGTCGCCCGATCCTCGACGCGATCTTGTTGATTCTTCGAACAGCCTGCGTTCTGATGATGGGCCGTGGTGCAGAAGATCCCTGCGATGGAGGTTTCCTGATCGCCATGCAAGTAGCGATAGCACGTGAAGGCCAAATTCGTGCTGATTGATCACTATGTCGGATCTTTATGGGCAATATTCTTCCATCCGTTTTCTTGCGCTGAAGGAGGCATATAAGATGAGAAAAGAAAACTGCTTGAGATGCAGGTTAGGTCAGTAATGAATGACTACATCGTTTCAACAATGCTCCTCGTCGTGGCTTTTATTTATCTCTTGCCATTGGTTGGTGTGTTGAGTTCCCAGCAGCTGATCAAGCTGTATGGCCTTAGCTTTACCGAGCCTAATTTGTTGGTCCTGATGCGGCACCGAGCGGTCCTTTTCGGGATGTTAGGTGTGTTTCTAGGTTATGCAGCCTTTGTGCCAAAAGTACAGACCATCGCGTTTGTTGCCGGGTTGATCAGTGTGCTCTCTTTCCTCTAACTGGTCTGGCCGTTCTCCCGTTACAATACTCAACTCAGGCGCGTTGCACCGTTCGATATCGTTGCACTGGCATGCCTCATCGTTGGGACAGGAGTCAAAATTCTCTCCTAAATGGGAAACGGATGTTCCACTTGGGTACCAGAGGGTGACAGTTCGGCATGGGCAGATCTCGTGCTGAGCTGTCACAATCCCTTTACTGGAATTACGATATATAGCATTCGCGCTCCTATCTCCTTTTCACCTCACCATAGTCGATTTGATTCGGTTCATCTCCGGTGTACATTAAAATAAAACCACTAACGGGTCATTTTGCACCTCGCTGTAGTTCTTTTCTAATTGGACACTCAATTCTCTTACAAGGAACCAAGCAGTAGAAGACACCCCTTTTTGTCTCTCTTTGATATCGGAGCCCGACTTACTGCAATCCTGTGCCTATGAGACCACTTTCATGACTGCGTCGTGCGACCAATTAATTCGCTCAGCCCGGGCCCCACCTTGTGCAGTTCCACACGCTCATCATGAAGCCGCACTTCGGTCAAATTCGTACGGAACACTGTTTCATTCCGGCTATGCTACAGAGCCAGACCAACTGCCGAGCGCGAAATGACACAGGTTGGCACCGTCCTACTCACTTCCCCACCACAACGCAGAAAGGAAGAACCATCTTGATCGAGAGCATGTCCCCCGTCGTTAGAGTGCGCATCCTTACCTCATTTCTAGGAAGGATGTCCAGTTCAATGATCTACCCTTTCCTCGCTATCTACTACGCCAAGTATGTGGGCGTGCAAATTGCTGGTGCCTTCCTGATGATGCACGTCGCCACGTCCTTTGGAGCGAGCTTGTTTGGTGGACATCTTGCAGACACATGGGGCCGTAAGCGGGTTCTGCTTGCAGGTGATTCGGTCAAGGTGCTCGCTTTCCTGGGTATCGTCATGGCCAACGCTCCGTGGGGTCGCTGGGAAGGCTCCGTCTGGATCACGTTTGTGTTGCTGCTCGCTGTCAGCGTAGCTGGCGGGCTTTCCGCTCCCGCGGCAGAAGCAATTCTGATCGATGCCAGTACTCCTGAGAGTCGAAAGAGCATGTACGCCATAAACTACTGGGCAACTAATCTCTCGATCATGCTCGGCGCAACCATCGGTGCCTGGCTGTTCGCTGATAACTTTCTGTTACTCCTCACTGGATTGTTTTTAATGTCTCTCGTTACTTTTCTTATGGACAAGTATCTCATTCAAGACGAATTTCGCCCAAAGATCGAAGTGATAGCAGGAGAAAGTAAGCTACGCCAGCTCATTGCAAGTTACCGCAGTGCATCGCGAAATGCACCTTTCATGTGGTTTACGGCTGCCGGTGTATCTATCCTAATCGTTGAATTTCAACGTAATGATTATCTCTCTATACGATTGGCGCAGGATCTGGCTATTCAAAACTTAACATTTTGGAACGGTCGAAGTATTGAACTAAATGGAGTCAAGCTATTTGGATTTATTACCTTCGTAAACACATTTCTCATTGTTCTTTTAGGTATTCCATTTTCGCACTTAATTCGCAACGTTCCTGTGAAGTTGGCAATGTATATAGGATTCTTGCTATTCGGATTGGGTTACGCGCTTCTGGCTTATGCCAGCGCACCTCTTATTCTGGTGGCTGCAGCAGTCATTCTCACGATTGGCGAGCTATTATATGAACCGACACGGCAGGCTGCAATGGCAGACTTCATTGATGATGAGCGTCGCGGCATCTACCTGGCTGTAAATGGTATGGTGTTTCAAGCTGCCCGTTGGTTTTCCGCAGGTTTGGTTATTTTCAGTCCCTGGCTCGGAAATATCGGCCTCGGTGTCACTTACCTTCTGCTCGCCTTTCTGGCCGTATTCCTATCCTCCGTTGCCTTTCATAGACGACTAACCCGAGTTGCCCACACGCTCACAGAAGGATGAAGAGTCGCCAACTTCGGACCAAGCAGCCTCGAAGGTCGCAGCACATGCTTTCCTTTCCACGAGGCATAACCTCTGCCAAGGGCGGATGTTTTGGGCGTGCGCCGGTCATTGAGCCCCTATCACCACGCAAGCGGCAAGCCGATGCCTAGTCTGGAAAAGCGCCAATTTCCCATCTCCGCCACAATTAATCTTCACCTCATCGAGTTCCTCCTTCAGGAGAATGAGGGGGTGCGGGCGGTTGGGAGGTATCGGCCGAGTCCAGTCAGTTCACACACACCAAGTCCCTGGCGGACGAGTGGGCCGACTCTATTGAGGGACACCCTTGCGGTTGAACTCAATTGCTCCCCTGAACAGATCCTAATTTCGCGGGATGCTGCCTCGCGCCCCTATATTGATCTTCCGAACGCACCGGACTTCAACCTTTCTCACTCTGGCGCCATGGTGGGAATCGGAGTAAGTCGCGTAGGACGTGTCGGGGTTGATCTCGAGGTCTTGAACCCTGAATTTCCGTATTGGGAAGTCATGCCCATCGTACTGACCATGGCTGAGCGGAAGATGCTGTCCAACCTTCACGGCGACAGAGCTATAGGCTCTGGACTCTCAAAGAAGCAGTCCTTAAGGCCACAGGCGAAGGACTATTTACACCGCCCGACCAGATCGATTTTACAGACGCAATTGCTCAGCCACTATGTCATTGGTACCACGCCATACTGTTTCAATCGACTTGGTGGGTATGGTCCGGCCAGTACCGAGACATCATAATTGCCATTGCCACCCAGAGTGCTCCCGGTCGGTGGTTGAACTCTGCTCCTCCTTTCTCTGTATCCGAACTGGATGCCGGTCGTCCAGGGTGGCGCTCTGCATAAGAACGTCATTTCATAGAGGCTGATACAAAAGGGTTTGAAGTCCGTGGTGTGAACTTGGGAAGCAGGAGAATGGTCGGGTGACCCGGCGAGGCGCCCCGAGCGATGTAGACGACGCGTATTTGTTCCTGTTGCTCTACCTGCTGCTCAGTCCCAAGGACGCGGCCCAGCGGAAGTACCCGATCCGGGACGTGTTGAACGCCCTGCTCTGGGTGGCCCGCACCGGTGCGCAATGGGCGTACCTTGCACACGATTTTCCGCCCCCAGAGACGGTGCGCCAACAGTGCGGTCACGTCCTTTTCCCCGGCGGCCCTGACCGCACGGCGGCGCAGCTCATCATCTTGGAGATTGGCCACTCGCAGCTCTGGCGAGGAAGTCTCCCTGAGAGTGAACGAGGGTCAATAGTCAGACTCTGAGAATCAGGCCATGGCTGTTTATATCCTAATCACGCTTAGGGGAGAAACATCCACCCACGCGTATGGATGATCCATGCCATGCGCTCCAGTCCTGTTTCGATCCGCGCGCCGGACTCTGAGACCATTTCACCCCCTGCGACTCAAGGGGTCCTGTACCCCTCAGAACGATTTGGAGGCCCCTTCCTGGCCTTCCTGTGAGCTTGTTCTTTTTCTGCCGTGCCAGACGCTGTTTTTCGACCATGTTTTCAAATCAGCGCGAAGACGGCGCCCGATCTGCCCTCGGAGACCCACGCGGCCCTGACCGCCAGCATCCAACCTCATCGCGAAAGGACCACCCTGCTGTGACCGCCTCCATCCTTCCCGGCCCACCCCAACCGGCCTTGCTGCACACGCACGACTACACCGTGCAAGGTGCGAGCATCCAACACCTCCACGGCAACTGGAGCCTCAGCCTCCTGCACGCGGACCGGCCCGTGGCCCGCATCACCCACCAGAACGGCGTGACCGATGTTCTGTTTGCCGAAGCGCGAGACGAGGTGGCTTTCCTCTCCAGTATTGCTGGCGCCACCACGCCAGACGGCACGCCCATCTCCATTGAGACGGCCGTGACGGACCTGCACCTCACGGGCATCGCCACCCTCTTCCCCACCATCCTGGTGGGCCGCACCGCCCGAGGCACGTTCGTCACGGCCACGGACCCCTTCATTCGGCACGGCGTCATGTCACCAGAATCTCTGGCCGCCCTCTCCACTCAGGGGGCGGTGCAGGTGTTCGTCCCGGCGCAAGGGTGGTACAGCTTGCTGTCGACCACGGCGCCGGACGCGTCCAGTTCGCCACCGTGGTCGCTGCTGGACGCCTGCCAGCACGCCATGACCCAGCGGTTGTGGCAAGTTGTTGGGGTAGGGTGACGCGGTGTTGAGTGGTCAGAAGCTTCCCGGCTACCGGTTCCCCCTCGCGGTCATTGGGTACGCTGTGTGGCTCTACCACCGATTTACTCTGAGCGGTTCTGGCAACTTAATTTCAATGGGATTGGAATAGGGCAGCGGGCGGCTTGAGAATCAAGCCGCCCGCTGCATCGCCTCTCGATAAAGGAGAAGTGCTGAGGTTTGGTTGCTTCGTCTGAGGGGAGCGGGAATGGTCGTTCGGGTATGGCGGTGAAGGTTCGAGACTCGGGCGTGCAGGGCCAGGAATTCCTGCGTCCGTCGCCGTCGTTTGAAGCTAAGCTGAACCCGTTCCTGCCGCCGGGTCGGTCGATGGGATTGCTCCACGAGGTTGTTGCAGCGGGCGGTGGAGACGACCTGGATGTGCTCCACGGCGTGGAGCACGGGAAGCTCCCGAATAGCCGCCCCGTAACTCCACAGTTTGTCGGTGTGAATGACCTCTGGGACGTCATACTCACTCAGCAAGCGGATGAAAAAGGACCTGGCCGCCCCGGTATCGCGGTGTTCCTGCAGGAAAACGTCCAGCACGTCCCCGTATTCATCGACGGCCCGCCACAACCAGTGCTTGACACCCCCGACCTTAACGCAGACCTCGTCCAGGTGCCACCGAGAACCCCGCCGGGGTTCTCGGTGGCGCAGCTCTTCGGTGAGCAGCGGGGCGAATTTGATGTTCCACTGCCGCAAGGTCTCGTGACTGACCTGAATGCCGCGCTCGTGAAGCAGTTCCTGCACATCACGCTGGCTGAGGGGAAAGCGGTGATACAGCCGGAGAGCGTAACCGATGATGCTCAGGGGAAAACGGTGGCGGTAGGGCTTCCGATCAGTCACAGGTCACCACCCTACCGACATTAAGTTGCCAGGACCCCCAGAACACTGGCATTCGACGACACATCCAAGCGGCTGCTGATCGGCGTGGGGGTCGCGCCGTCCGTGCTTCTGATCTATGACCTCACGCAGAAGAGGGTCACCAAAACCTGGCGTACGGACCAGCTTTCCGGGCCGCCGTCATGGGTGACGAAGGCTGCCTGGCTGTCCACCAACACCGTGGCCGTAGCGCAAGGCAATGGGCTGATTCACATCCTGAACACGGCGACGGGGCATGAAGTGATGAAACTGGACGGCCATACCGACTCCATTTATGGCCTTGCGGTCGCGCCGGATCCTGGGACCCTCCTGAGTGGCAGCGCTGACAGGACGGTCCGTCTCTGGGATCTGGCGAACGGGCGACAACTCCACCGATGGACGCTCGACACCTCGTGCCTCTCCACTGTGGTGACGGCAGATGGTGCGATGTTTGCCGGCACGGAAGCCGGTGCCGTCGTTGAATTGATGCTCTCGACAGGCCGTTGACGGGCGTCCTATTGGCGAGGTGGTCTGGCGCTCTCCCTTTCTACGTGCGCGTTGTCGTCTGTGGTGCCTCGTCGCCTCCTTGAGGACATCTCTCTGAAGGCCAGGCCATCAACACGGGGCATCAACTACGAAGGAAGGCGCCTGTAAGGCGCCTTCCTTCATGCCTTTTGAGGCGTTTGACCATCAGTGTGAACGTCTCGGACCATGCCACAGCGCCGTTGCAGCGGCGACGAGCGCAATGCCGCCGAGTGCCGCTGGAAGAAGGGCGAGCGTGCCCCCAAAACCACCCAAAGCGCTCCACAGCGCCAGGAGGGCAGCGGTCACCAAGGCCGCAATACCGTGACGTGCCCAGGACGTGCGTCCGAATGTGCTGAGCAAAGCCGCAGGGAGCAAAGTCAAGAGCCCCAGGCGAAGGAAATCTGGCCACGTGGCTTCCAGGTTGCGCCACAGGGCCTGAGGGCTGTACCACGCCTCATTCAAACGGAACGCTTCGCCATACCGGAGCGCGAGCAGAACCAACAAGAAGACAATGACGCTACTCAATGTGTATGTCAGAGCCCGGCGCAGTGCCAGGGGGATGTCTTGTGTGGTTGATCGCCTCATGACCTGTTCCATGTCGTCACTGTAGTTCGCCACCCTTATTCTTTCGTGACACCCAAACCGGTCAGCACCTTCCGGGCACCGTCCATAAAGGGTGTGTTCGTCGGATTTTTATGGTCGCCGGCGTAAACCAGGCCAGCGGCACTCGCCCCATCCGTCCACTGGGCGCCTGCCGTCGCGTTCAAACCCAGGAAGACGTCACAGAAGGCCTTCAGCTCAACCGCAGGTTTATTCTGGTCACTTGAGACGAAGACCAGACGATTGTTCCCGAAACCGAAGGCGGTGTTGAACTTCGCTTCGCCATTTGGATCAAGGAGTGGGCTGCACCCACCATCACGAATGATGGAGGTTGACGACGCCGCCTGATTGAAGGTAAACGTTGGATCACCGTAGCTGGTCGTTCCCGCTGGCTTGATCAGGAAGCGAGCTTTCAGTCCATTGCCATCCTCTTGAGCAAAGGATACAGCGGCTTCGCCTTTCTCGCTCTGGGTGTATTTGAGGGAGTTCTGAATGCGCAGTGTCAAATCCGGCGTTCCATTTTGCGTGCCGAAGTTCACACCTTCCGTGCCGGTCCATGCTGGACCGTTGATGGCAACAAACGCTCTCATCGCGGTGGCGTGGTCCTTGATATTCCGGAGATAGAAGTAATTTCGACCATCGGATTTGGTTTGATAGAAATCTCCAAGGCCAATTCTAAACTTGTAGAGTGGCTTGGTCATATCAACAATAACAACGTGGACATACGGAGCGATGTTCAGACAATCCGTGGTGTACAGGCTCCCTGATGAAGCGATGCGTGTCTTATAGGTTTCCAGATTCGCCCGGAGCGCGTTGAAGCATTTGCTGGTATCCGTTGCCTGCGGACTCACCACTTGAGGCAACGCCTCCGCCGTGCCGTCTTCAAATTGCATAAAAGGCTTTCTGGTCGTGATGCTGAGGTTCTGAAGGGATGTCAGCGTCGCGGTGAAGGCGCCATTCTCGTAGCGTGCATCAGGCACAGGCTGTCCACCGGACGTTAAGACGTAATCTGAGACGTTCAGCCCTTTTGGCAACCGGTCTATGTTGAAGGGCACGCGAACTGTCACAGGTGAGCGAAATGTCATTGGAGAGCCAAAAACAACGCGTCCTGCTGGCTCTGTCGTGGGCCGATCGGCGACCCCCATGATGATGGCGTCTTTCAAGGCGCCTTTCGGGACAGTGAGGGTTAAACCGCTCTCAAAGGTGAAGGTCGAGCTGCCGGTGGTGAGGCCAGCAACGAGCGTACTGTCGCCAGGCACAACGCCGGAGGCCAGATAGGCGGGGACCAGACCAGATCCAGCATTCAAGGCACCGAGTGGCTTGGAGAGGGACAGAAAGATTTCCTGGCGGGCCCCCGCGACCACCGAGACAGGGGTATCGAGGCTCAGCGCTGCGGCTTGAATGCCCGCACCGGTGCTGGGAACGAGCACGTTGACGCGGTCATAGGTGCCCGCCGGAACGACCACATCTGCGACAAGTGCAGCCCCCTGCTCGTTCCATCGATGCTGGGCGATCAGACCGGGGCCGTTCAAACGGTAGCAGCCCGTTGTCCCGCAGAGTTCAATGGCTTCCACAGCCAGAGGCGTCAAAGCCTGGGGCTGAAGCCCTGCCTCAAGTTGAAGGCTGATCCGTACGCGTGCATCGACGGCGCCATAGGTGCCATCACCGCTGTAGGGTGAGGCCACGTGCACGGCGGTGTTGGTGATTTGCGGACCTTGGGAGCAGGAAGCGAGCAGAGCAGACACCAGAAAGAACGCTGAAAATTTCCTCATTGAATTCTCCAGAAGTCAAGAAATTGGCTCGGATGGTTGCCAAACCCGAGCGGGCTTATTCTGCGAGCAGGAATTTTGCCACGTTGCCTCATTTGACGAAAAAAAGAACTTCGTGATCAATCAATGAACTTTCGCGTTCAATCGGGGTAAAGAACCCAAATGCAGTGGCAAACGGCGCACACACAGAGGACAGAGCTGAGCGCTTCCCGGTGCAAGCTGCCTTGGCAGCTTGCTGCTGCGGCTGTAGGGATGTATTCGAAGCTGTGACGCAACGCCATGGACGAGAACGCCCTCTTCGACAGGGCAAGCGGCATGGTTCCCCACGGCCGGTGTTCAACCTGACTCATATGTAGAAGCTTCTCTCAGACCGCGAAATGCCACCACCAACGAGCAGAGGCGCTTTATCAATCTCACGACTTGGCCGGAGGGCGCATCTTTGTCGCTTCCCTGAAGAAGGCTCCACGCAGCCTCGCGGTGCTGATGGGGGAGATCTGAACCAGCAGTCAACCGCTTCGGTCACAACACTGTCTATAGTTCTGCCATGTTCGTCGCAGTCCGTGAATTTGCCTACCTCACGGCGCAGACGGCCCCTCGATATCGGCTCCTGATGCGGCTGTTCTACGAGGGTCAACAGACGCTGGAGCATGCCTTTCCTCCAGAGGAACTGCTGGTCCGCGTCGGCGCCCAGGAAGCCACCGAGATCACGCTCGAGGGTCTGGTGCTGGATCTGGAGCAACTCGTGGCTTGGGGGAACCTGGGACGCCGCCGTGATACCTCACGGGTGGATTCACTGGCGCAGTACGCCCGCAGACGCAACCTGTATTACGCCACCGCGCGAGGCCTGGCCATTGAGGGGTTCCTCGAAGCCGGGCTGGACGCAGCCGCAGAGACGGTGGCGGTGGGCTCGGGCATCGTGGGAAGTCTTGAGGCGCAGTGGGCGCGCATTGCCATTCTTCTTGACGCGCAACATCAGGAAGAACTGGACACGGCCTGGACAAGTTTTCAACGTGATTTCGCAGCGCTGTCAGGCGACGTGCGTTCCCTGACGCTGAACTTGGAACGCAAGCTCAGCCTGGAAGACCTGACCGACTTCCTGGAGTTCAAGGATGCTGTGCGGTCCTACGTCGAACGGCTCTCGAATGAATTGGCCGGCCCAGGAAGGCGCTTGAGAGACACCCTCGTGGCGGTCCCTCCCGAACGACAGGCGGCCTTGCTGGGTCAGCTGGTCTCCGTCCGTTCAGGTCGGCTCACCCGCGACGCCGCCGTCCTGAATGCGGATCAGGCCGCCCGTGTGGTCCAGCGCGAGTGGGCGGCCCTGCTGGGGTGGCTTACCCGGCCGGCTGGGCAGGGGGACGGCCTGGAATACGGCATACAGGCGCTGCGCGGCGCCGTCAGCCGGGTGCTGGCCTTTGTGGATGCGGTGCACCGCACGCGTGAACTGGGAACGGGACGCGCGGCGGAACTCTCCGCCTTGGCCGCCCGCCTAGGTACCCTGGATGATGTTTTCCAGGCCCGGGAAGAGCTGAGTCAAGCCCTGAGCTTGAGTGCCCCCCTGCATGCCCCGGAGAGCTTCGAGCGGGAGGGTGTCCGTCACTCGTGGTTGGAGCCGGTGGAGCCCGTCACCTTGCGCCCTGTCACGCGTGGCCGGGAGACCGAACGGGTCAGTGCAGCCGTGCGCGACACCAGCCCGGAAGCGCGGCAGGCGGCGCGGAACGCTCTTCATGCGCACAGAGAGCACGAAGCCGCCCTGCTGGCCCTGTTTGGTGAGACCAACTCGTTTGAACTCACGACACTTGAGGTGGGTGACGATGCGCTGGTCGCCGAGCTGCTGAACTGGCTTTCCGCCGCTTTTCATGCCTCGCACGAGGCTTCGCCGGTCGTGACCGTACCCGGTCCAGCGGGACGTCAGGTGCGCATTCACCTGTTGAATACACCCGCCGTGTTGGTCACGCCAAGTGGCACCTTATGGCTGGAGCGGGGAGCAAAACTGGAGCTGGTCCACACAGGGAAAGGTGACCAGGCATGAGTGAGGTGCAGTCAGTCCCAGCCGCTTTCACCGCAGCGGTCCGGACGCTGCTGGACACGCCCCTGCTGACAGAGGGCATGGAGGGCTTCCGCGAAACCTATGCCTGGCGTCTGGAATTGCGTGTGTTCTTTGCCCGCGTGGCCGCTTTGACTGTCCAGAGCGGGCCGGGGGTGCTCAGGCTGGTGCTGTCGCCCCCGTTCCCGGAAGGCGGGCGTGCCTGGGCGGATGTGCGGAGCCCACAGGCGGCGGGATTTGTGGCCTGGGTGCTGTGGTACCACGAGTTTCTTGGTGTTCAGGCCGGTGAGGTCCGGCAATTTAGCCTGGCCGAGCTGGCTTCTGCGATCAGCAGCCATCCCCAAGCCCAGGACCTGGATTTCAGTGTGCGGTCTCAGCGGCTGGCCCTTCTTCAGGCCGTCCGGGCCCTTCGAGAGCTGGGGGCCCTGGCCATTGTCGATGAGTCATCGCAGGAGTGGGAAAACGGGGAGGGCGAGGCGGGGTCATCCGGGGGGGCGCTGCTGGAATTCACTGCAGCGGCCCCTTATTTGATCTCAAGGCCCTCAGAGCTACCTGCATCCGCCGCGCAGCGTGCCATTCGCATACTGTTGTGCGGACCGTCGATGACTCGTGCGCAGGATCCCGAGGCGTTTGAGCAACTGAGTGCCCCGCTACTCGAAGACCTGCAACACACGCTGGGCTGGCGTCTGAGTGTGAATAGCGAGTACGCCACCCTGCACCGTGAGGGACTTGTTCGCGGCATGGGAAGCCGCTGGATGCCGGGCCGCAGCGCCGCGAGTAGTGTGGCCCTACTCCTGCTGAGCGCTGTCCGCGAAGAGGTTCGGCGCCAACGCCTGACGCCTGAGGACTATGGTCGGTTAACCGTGACCAAGATGCGTCTGTATGGGTTGCTCGACCAGGTTCGGGCGACACACCGGGCCAGATGGGGCACCATGGGGAAAGAGAGTACCGAAAAGCTGTTGGAGCTCGTCCTGGCGGAGTGGCGGCTCTGGGGCGGCGTTGCCGTCTCAGATAGGGCGTCAGTGACTCTTGAACCCCATCTGGCCCGGTTCGATCCCACCTACGGGACGGAGGCAGCTGTAGAAGCAAGGGGACAATCTGAGAAGCAGCAGGCGGCCACCTCATTGTTCGACTGATGGTGCTCTTTGAGGGGAACGCTATCGTTGGCGAAATCGAGTGATGAGACGCAAACTGGGCAATGCCGCGTCCACACCCGCTGAGCCCGACGCTCCGCGCCTTGCAAACCCAGCAGGAATCGCAGGAATGGATGACCCTGCAGCGGCAGCGTGCTGGTACCAAAGGAACAGTATCGGTCACGGTCTGTGCCCACAGGGCACAGATCGCCTGGAATCGCAGAGAAGCTAAATTGCGTGTCCAGGACATGGATTTTGCGGCGAGCATCAACGTGCGGCGCGTGGCGGCAAGGGTATCTAGAGCGGCCATCCGCACAGCTCTTCTTGCCCGCCTGCCACCTCCGGCCTGACGACCACAAGCCACACCGCCGACCAAAACGAAGCCCAAGAACACACCCCGAAAAACAACCCCTGTATCCTGATCCGATGCCCAGCGACCCCACTGACCCACTCAGTATCGACGCGCTGCGCACCCCACCAGAACACGTTGGTCGCATCCGCCCACCCCTGCGCAAGAACCTGCAGGAACTTCCCTGGGACGACTACAACTGGAAAGACTTTGAACGACTGACCTTACGTCTCCTTGAATCGGAATTCGAACTCGAGAACACCCGCCTCTACGGCAAACAAGGTGAAGACCAACAGGGCATTGATGTTATCGGCAAACGAAAGAGTAAAGACACGAATGTCGTACTCCAGGCCAAACGCAACAAGTCCTTCGGTCCCAGCGATATCCAAGAGGTTGGCAACCAATTCCTCCACATTGATAAGGACGGGAAGGCCCTGCCCAACATGACCGACGAGGACGGTGGACGCCTGCCGCTCCCGAAAGACCTCGCCGACACCTTCATCCTGGCTGTCTCCTGCCGGCTGGACTCAACAAAATCCTCCGCCGCTTGGAGCACCCTTGAGCCAGCCTTGCAGGCGAAGGGCATCACTGCCATCCTCTGGGACCAGTCCGCTATCGAAACGCGCCTGAAGAAACGTCCAGAGATCGTGCAGGACTTCTTCGGCATGGACTACGTCGAGGCTTTCTGTGGCGCGCACGAAGCCGCCAAACTCCGGGGCACCGCAGGGCACGCCGACATCCAGGGCGTTAAGGATACCCTGGCAAACGTGCTGGCCGCCCTCCAAGATATCCAAAGCAACGGCATCACCCTCGCGCCCGACATTCTCGCCCAGCTGCGCACCCTCACCTCGACTCCCGTTGCCGCCGTCACCGAACCCCAGGTGCTCAGCACGGACCCCACCGAGAGCACCCTCAACACCATCCGATCCCTCGTTGAGGCGGGCGCGGGCGACGCCGCCCTCGACCAGCTTCATCAACTTGAAGCCACCACCCCGAGCCTGATGCCCGCACAGCAGGCCACCATCCACCGCCTGCGCGGTCACGTCTGGTACCGACGAGGACATCCCCATCAGGCCGCCCCGCTGTTCCACCAGGCGTACCGACTCGACCCCACCACCCCTGCCAGCCAGATCGCCGAAGGGCTCGGATGGCTCATCGACGGACACCCCGCCCGGGCTGCTGGCATCCTCGACCTCGTCCGACTCGCTCACCCGGACCGAGAAGACGCCCGAAGCCTGTACGTCATCGCCACCGCCCAGCAGGGCCCCTCACCTGAACTCGACGCGCTGGAAGCGGCTCTTACCCCGAACGACGACGCCTCGGTGATCAACCTCGCCCGGCACTACAGCAGCCGGCAGGACACAGCCGCCATGCGCCGGGTCCTCGCCCGCCTCGACGGCGGCCCCCACGAACACGATCCGCACCGGCGTCTCCTCAGTGCCAAGGCCGACCTGCTCGATCTCATGGCCGAGCAGCATGGGGTCATGCCGGAAGAACGGGCCTTGACCCTGCAGCGCCGACCCGAGGTGCGCCAGCTGCTGACCACAATCGCCGAGATCCTCCCTGCCCTCAAAGACGCCCGGCAGAACCGCGCCCTTGCCCCCGAAGCCCTGAACATCGCGCAGGTCCTGCACTCCCTGCTTGGCGAGGAAGAAACGGCCATTGAGCAGGGGCGCCAGGCGCTGGCCCTCTCGCCCGACGAGCACGGGATCCGAGTGGACGTCGCCCTGTCCTACCTGCGCCTGAAGCGACCAGCAGACGCTGCTCGCGAGCTCCAGATCGGTGGGGACGCCCTCCTTGCGGAGTATCCGGACAGTCGCCCCATCCTCGCCGCCGCCCTCCGCCTCAGCAGCCGCCTGGATGAGGCCCTGGCCGTCCTCACCCCACAGCTCGGCCAGCCCACCACGGGCGTCCTGGATGAGCAGGTTCGCATCCTGCTGGCGCAGGGCAAGATTCCTGAGGCCCGACAGGCCCTGACCGGTGCGCCCAACGAGACGCAGACCCACCTCATCCGCGCGGACGTCGAGCAGGCTGCCGGAGACAACGCGGCCACACGGCTTGCTTACGAGGACGCGCTCAAGATTGCGCCCGCCCATACCGCGCCCTTCGTCCGCCTGCTGTACGCCCAGTACCTCGGGTCCCAACAGGCTTTCGAAGACGCTACCGCCATTCTGGAGCCCCTCGCGCTTGACGACCTGCCCAGCAGCTGGTTGCACCTCCTCCTGACCCTTACCCACAACGCCAGCCAACCCACAGACAAGATCATCGCGGCACTCGATGCGCGCGGCGATCTCACCGACCTCACCAGCCTCCACATCGCCATGCTCGTCGCCGCCCGGCAGGGTGATTTCCAGCGGGCGATCCAGCGGGGTGAAACCTTCCTCCGCCAGCGGCCGCGCGAAGCCCATGTGTTGCTGACCCTCGCGGACTTGTACGTCCGGATCGGGCAACCGCAAGCGGCGCGCCGTCACCTGGATCGACTCCAGGTTCACGCCGTGACCGCTGATCTTCTCACCTACGCTGCCCGGATCGCCCGCCGGCTCAACAACAGGCCACTGGCACGCGAGTTGTCTTACCAGGCCTACCGCCGGGGCACCCATGAGGACGCCTACATCGAATTCCTCAACGAGATGCTCGATGCCCCAGACGAACCGGGCCCTGACAAGGTGCGCGAGGAGACGGCGGTGCAACTGCGCACCGCGAGCCGACCCGACGGCTGGTGGGTGATTCTCACCCGGGATCCTCAACCTGACCTGGGCAAAGGTGAACACGCTGTAGGTGACGCCTTCGCGCAGACCCTGCTGGGCCGACGGGTCGGCGACACGGTGGCGGGAGGCGCGGAGGACCTGACGATCAGCGCCATCCTGTCTAAGTACGTCCACGCCGTAAAGATCGTGTTTTCGCGTTCTCAGGAACTGTTTGCGGTCTCGGGTCGACTGCGGCACTACGCTGTGGGCCCACTGGAGGTCCTGCCCGCTGGGCTGTGGGACATCCTCGTGAAGAAGGATGACACCCTTCAACGGCAGGCCCAGGAGATTCGCGAGGCGAAGACCCCGGTCCTGGTGCTGGGTGCCGGGCGACCCGGACCAGACACCAGCCTCTGGGAAGCCGTGACCGCCAGCCGAATGGAGATGGTGACATACCTCGACAACCAAGACTTCCGTCATACGGCGCAGGCCATCGTGGCTGCGCCCGCCATCATGCTCGATCCGAGCGCACTGGTGGTCCTCAACCGCGCCCGCCTGCTGCGCCAGCTCCCGAAAACCCATCAGGTGCTGGTGACCCGCCAGACGCTGGACGACATCAACGCCGCCGTGATGGAGGTCGAACGAGAGCTCAAACGCGCCCCCCTCAAATCCATGCACTACGAGGGAGGACGCGTCGTGTTCGTCGAGGAGGACATTGCGGTCACGCAGCGGCGGCTGCACTTCCTGCGAGGTATCCAGTCGTTCGTCCGGAAGCACACGCGGATCGTGCCCGTCATCGAAATGGGTCGCGGCTCGCCGTCTACCACCCGTGAAAACGCAGCAACGTTCAGCACACCATTGGGAGCCTCTCAACACCGGGTCCCTATGCTGAGTGACGACCTGCCTTGGATGATCAAGGTGAGCAGCTTGATGGAAAGCGCGCCCTTGACCACGAGCGCCGCATTCACCCTGATGATGGGCATGACCGGGCGCTGGCCGACTGAACAGGTGCAGCGGGCCCTCCTGATCTTCCTTGTGTTGGGACAGACCGTTCTTCCGATCTCCATGGACACTATGAAAGCCGTACTGGAGCAGGAGGATCTCCGCTTCGGGCACATGACGCGTCGGTTGATCCGCAACGCGACCCATCCAACCCTCGAACATGAGTTTGCCGCCGCTCAGTTGACGCGGTTGATTCGGATGGCAGTCGTTTTGGCCCCTCTTCCGCTCACTCGCGACCGGTGGATCCGCCAAGCACTCGATGTTGCCGCCGAGGAACGTGACGCGCTAGCGCTCGCCCAGGCAGTGTTGGATAGGTTGCCCGACGCGTTCCACCTGCTGACCCACCTCTTGCCTGAAGTGACGGAGACTGTACAGGTCTGGCTGAACTTCAAGTTGCACCCTCAGCAACTGGTGCTGGAGAGCATCCGCTAATCACCCAGCCGACACCACAGGAAGTTGCGTGCCTCTGTCCGTAGAGCAGGCAGGTGGCACCGTGACTGCATGCCAGAAGGCACCAGCACCACCATGACAGTTGACGCCCTCGAAGGTCAGCAGGTTCGCCTCGTCTCGTATTCCCGGTGAATTGATCCAGCGCTGGAGCCAGCGCAGCGAAGTCTTCGTCGGCCTACAGCACGCTCAGCTCGTCTCGGAGCTAGCGGTAAAGATTCCCCTTCTAGAAAGCGGCATGGGCAATCCGGGCTGTGTCTTCGGGCACGCGGCTGTGGACGCAACATTGCCCAGTGTGCGTCTCATCACCTTACTTGGTCAACGATATCGGGGAAGTGACTGCATGCGGCCCAGGACAGTATTCTCGCCTTGTGACTTTATTCGGCGTGAAGGCAGTGCAGGACCTGCTGGATGGCCCAGTATCCAGCCTGACCCCCACACGCCTGATCCTGGTCAATTACTGGTTGTACCCCAATCAAGTGTTCCAATTCGTGCGTGGCCGCTTGTTCCTGACCGGGCGCAATGGATCCGGGAAGTCCACAGCCTTGACCGCCGCCATCACGCTGCTTTTGGATGGTGACAGCAGTCCATCGCGCCTCGATCCCTTTGGGGGGACCCTGAGACAGCTGCGCTACTACCTTCTGGGCGGTCCAGACGCGGGATTTGAGGCGAGTGCTCGCAGGGCGTATCTCGCGCTTGAGTTTCGTACACCAGCAGGTGGGTACGAAACCATCGGCCTGGGGCTCAGTGCCAGTGAGGGAAGCGGTGCGGTGGGGAAGTGGGGCTTCTGGCTTCCGGGCCGCGTGCAGCAAGGCGGCCTGGCGTTGGTGGAACAGGGCCAGCCTCTTTCCGAGCGGATCTTGAAAGAGCGGGTGCGCAGTCTCCAGGGGGAGGTTGCTTCAGGGCAGGGGGAGTACGCCGCACTGGTGCGCCGCCGACTGTATGGCGTGCCTGAGCGTGAATTCCAGGAGATGATCGACCTGCTGCTCACGGTGCGCGGGTCCAAGCTCGGTAGAGACGTGCGGCCGTCAAAGATCACCGAGGTGCTGCGCCGCTCCTTGCCGCCGATCGCCCCTCAGGTGACCCAGAAACTGGCGGAAGGCATTGAGCGTTTGGACCGGCATGCCCAGCGCCTCACGCTCCTGGATGCTCAGGAGCAGGCGGTTCGGGGTGTCGCAGAGGCCAATTTCACCCTGGTGCTCGGGCGGGCCAGACGTGCTCATGGTCGGCTGCGGATGGCCCAGAGCAGAGACGAGCAGGCAAACCGCGATCTCGAGGAGGCTCAGTCAGAGCGTGATCGCCTCACGGCCACAGTGACTGGCTTGCGGGAACAGGGTCAGACGACGTCCCGTGACCTTGAAGGCATTCGGATCGATCTGGACGCCACAGAACTTCAGATTGGGGGTCAGGAACAGGCCCTGAAGACCACCGAGCGCCGCTTGGTGGAGGTCCGAACCCTGCTGGACCAGAACCGCCGCCGCAGCCGCTCGGTGCATGACCGGTCGCTGAGGGACCAAGCTCACCTCCAGCAGGCCCATGCGGCGAGGCAGCATGCACTTGACCAGCAGAACAATCTCCAGGCGTCCCTTCATCGCCTGTCCTGGTGGGTCCCTGAGAAGGCTGGCCGCACTCTGGACGGGCGCGCGCAGGCGCTTGGTGTGGCCGAGGCGGCCCTGCGCACCTTCGAGCGGGACACGGGACGGCTGACGGACCGGCAGGCAACGGCGACGGCGGCTGCAGAGCTGGCCGAAGCGGCCCGAGTGACCCTGGCGCAGCAGACTGATCTCCTGGACCGCACGCATCGAGAGACGGCAGCATTTTTGTCTCAGCAGGCCGCGGTGCTTCCATTTCCGCCCAACGCGCTCACGGCGTATCGAGATGAGCTGGAGGCAGGGTCAGAGATGGACGAGGCCTTTGAGCACCTCGCCAGCCACGCTGAGGTGTTGATCCTGGGCGCGCAGGAGGCTCAGTCAGCAGCCCGTGACCACGTACGCGACCTGACAGCGCAGCAGTTGCAGCTTCAGGACCGGCAGGCTGCCCTGCAACAGGAGGTGGGCGCGGCGCCGCCGCTGCCTCTCAGCCGGGACTTGGCTCTCCAGGCCTTGAAAGATCAGGGCATCCAAGCGCGCCCCTTCCACCAACTGGTCCGCCCGCGCGCTGATGCCTCGGACGTCGGCGCCTTGGAGGGCGCGCTGCTGGCCTCTGGTCTGCTCACGGCTTTGGTCGTCCCTCAGGAAGCACAGGGCACGACGCTGAAGATTCTGACCAGTCAAGGCCTCGCCGATGGGCTGCTCACGCCAGGAGAGGCGGTTGAGGAGCATTTGGGCACGGTGCTGGAGCCAGAGGACGGCGCTCCGCAGAGCGTGCAGGCAATCCTGAGGAGCCTGGCCATCACATTGGCCGCTCCTGCGCCTGTTGCTATTACGCGGCAGGGTTGGCGCAGTGGCCTGCTGGCGGGTGGGAACCCGGATGAAGGCGTCCGGTTCCTTGGCGAGAAGGCCCGCCAGCAGGAACGTCAGAAGCAGCTGTCCGCCCTACAAAAAGAACTCAGTCGTGTGAACGCTGCTCTGGCGGCTGGCCAGGAGACGCTGACGGCAGCGACCCAGGCCCTGACTGACCTTGACCGTGTCCTCCGAGACCTCCAGGCGGCACCCGCCGTCGCCCGTGACCGGAGACAGGCGCAGCGGGCCCGGGACGAGGCGCTTCAACGATTGATGCTGCGGTCTGAAACGCATGAGTCGGCGTTACAGGCCTGGAAGGAAGCACAGGGGGCGGTTAAGGCGGCCGAGCAGCAACTGCATGGGGCGTTCCGTCCCCTCGGCCTTCAGGCGGTGGCCGGACCAGAGACCCTCCAGGCCGCTCAACGGGAATACCACTGGGCACGCGAAACCCTGTCGGCTTTTCTTCAGGCTCAGGATGAGGGGCGTCGGTTGGACGAGGTCATCGCGGCCCGCTCAGACGAGCTCCAGGAGCGGCAGCAGGATCTTCACGAGCTGGAAGCAGAACGCCTGACCCTGGAAGCGCAGCGTGACGCCCTGGCGACTCAGGTCACGGCACTCCGGGCCCAGCATGACGCTTTGGACACCGCGAAGCTCCGCAGCCAGGTGCAGGCCCTGCGTGGGCAATTGCGGGAGCTGGAGCGGCGCGACCGCGACCTCCTCAGGGAGACCACTGAAGCTGAGGAACGGCTGCGAAACGTGGCTGGCCGCCTCCCCGCTCTCAATACCGCTGCCGATGAGGCAAAACTTCACCTGGCGCAGGCGGCGGAGCACTTGGCCCAAGTCTGCAGCGCTCACCCGGCCCTGGCGCCCGAGGCGGCACCAGGCCTGTCCGTTCCTACGACGGAAGATGCACTTCAGCACGCGGAGCATCACCTATGGGCGACCTTCGATCTCGCCCGTCCGCTGTTGGAAACGCCGGAGAGTTATCACCCAGCCCGAACGTTGGCTGGCCCTCGCTTTCACATTCAGGGGGTGCTGGCCACGCCCGACCACCTTCTGGCGCACCTCACGGCAGAACTTGAAGGGGTCAGGCGGCTCCTGTCAGACGAAGAAGCGCGGGTGTTTCACGACGAACTGATCCGTGAACTCGTCGAAGAACTCGACCAGAAGCAGCGACTGGCCACGGCATGGATTGACCGGCTTCGCACCACCCTGCGCGGCCTGTCCTTTCACTCCGAGCAGCTGGACGTGAGGACGCGTGTGGCCCCTCCTCCAGGAGAGCCGGTGGCGCAGCTGGCGGCCCTGATCGACACCCGGATTGATCCGACCCACCAGCCGGCCACCTGGTGGCAGGCGGTGCGCGACGAAGTTCGCAGATTGATTCAGGCGTTGCAGGCGCGGACCGGGGCTGACGTGTCGTTCGCGCAGGCTCTTGAGCGGGCGCTGGACTACCGGGAGTGGACGCAATTCACGTTCTTCAGTGTCACGTTAGACCGGCGGCGTGAGATCACCGACAGGACCTTCGCCCAGCGCAGTGGGGGGGAGCGGAGCGCGATGCTGTACACGTTCCTGTTCGCGGCTCTGGCCGCCCGCTTTGACCAGTGTGGTCCCCGCACCCCGCGCCTGCTTGGTCTGGATGAGGCGTTCGCGGGGATGGACCTGACGAACATTGGCGTGCTGTACCGCATCATGGAGGCCCTAAATCTCTCATGGATCGCGACGAGCCAACACCGGATTGATCTGTCGGCAGACCTGAGTGGCGCAGCGACGTATCAACTCCTCCGGGTGAGTACACCCCAAGGGGACAGTCTGGGCACCCTCGCCTCTATCTGGGACGGGGCGCAGGCCCATGATGGTCAGCAGAGCGCCCTGGCATGAGTGTCCTTGATGATCTTGACCGCAGTGGACTGCGCCCTGTGCTTGAGGCCGCCCTGAAGCGGTACCGGCGTGACGGCGAACTGCGCCGCAGCCAACCTGAACTGCCGCCTGAAGCGTGGTTGGCACTCTCGCGGCTGACCGGTGAATCACCCGGACGCACCCTTGACCTAGCCGTGCTGAATCAGGCGTTGTTGAAGAGCCGTCATGCGGTAGGCCTGGTCGACGTCCTGACAGAGCTGAATGGCGGCCCGGTGCAGATTCGGCGTCAGGAGAAAGAGGCCATGGGTCGGCAATGGGACGAGGCTATAGATGAAGTCCCACATGCGGACTGGCAGACGCTCCTGCGTGAAGGGAGGGGAGGAGCACTGGCCTTGAAAACCGAGTTGAAGCGGTCGGGAAGCCTCGCAGAGGTGGTTCACCTGGTCAGCCGCGCCCTTCAGGCCTTGCCGGAGGCCCCCAGCTTTCCCGTCCTGGCGGCGCAGGTGGGTGGGGACGCCCACGCCCTGGACACGGATCGTCTCGCTGGCCGGGTGTTTCGGGCGGCGCTCGACGATCTGGGGTGGCCCCATCCCGAACGGGACGGCGTAAGCCGCACGGTGCTGTGTGCGGGTCTGCTGGGGACAGACTGGTTGCGGGCCGCTGCTGGTCACTGCCTGGCCCTCCCGCTCCGTGAAGTTCTGCGGATCTCGTCGGTTGAGGTCCCTGGGCGCCAGCTTTACGTGGTCGAGAATCCGAGTGTCTTTGAGGCGCTTCATGAGGCGTTCCCGCGTCTTCCACTCGTCTGTACGCAGGGCCAGCCCGGCACAGCGGTGACGGCGTTGCTGCGGCGGGTTCCGTCGACGACGATCGTCTATCTGAGTTGCGATCTTGACGTGGGAGGCCTCCGCATCGCCTCGTTCCTGATGCGGGAGGTCGAGCTCAACTGGCGGCCCTGGCGGATGGACGTGCAGAGTTATGTTCTGGCCTGTGGGCGGGGAAGCCTTCCCTTAGCGGGCGCTGTGCCCTGCACAGTCGAGCGTCTGGCTGATCTGGCGGGGGCAATGGCGAAATCAGGCCTCGGAGGCCATCAGGAAAACCTGCTCCCGGAGCTC
>NZ_JAIQXV010000030.1 GCF_020166415.1 Deinococcus multiflagellatus | reverse complement strand
GAAAATTTCCTCAATGAACTCGTCGTAGGCCAGATGCAGGTCGCGGAAGAAACGCCCGCGAATGTCCCAGTGGTACTTCTTGAACTTCAGGTACAGGCTGATGGTGGTGGCGAGGTTGCGCTGCAGCGTTTCGGCCACCGTGCCGAACTCGTCTTCGGTGAGGTAAGCGTGGTCCACCAGCGCGTTGTTCGTGGCGTTCAGGTGCGCGGCGTCCGCGTTGGCCTGCCCGGTGGGCTGGGCCGACACCGGCTTGTTGTCACTGGGCGCCGTGGTGAGGCTGTCCTCGGCCGCGCCCCGGGCCTGGGCACCTGCGCCCTTGGCCGCGCGTGTGCTGGCCTTCTGGCCGTCCTGGGCTTTCTTGATTGCGCCACTCTTCTTGGTCATGCGGTCACCGTACCGCTGGGCCCCGGCTGTGGCCTATACGGCATTTCTTCACGCACGCGCGAACAGCAGGCGCTGACCATCGATGGTCAGGGCGACCTGATGGGCCTCCAGCAGTTCGGTGAGGTGCGCGCTGACCACGGCGCGGTTGAGTACCACCGCGCCCGCCGTGGTCATGGTGACCCCCAGGGCGGCACACACGCGCGCCAGCACCTCATCTACGGTTGCTGGGCCTTCGGCCACGGCGGCCCGCACCGCCCGCGTCGTCTGTTCATACGCCGCGAGGTTGGCCGCCACCAGCCCCGGCAGGTCGGCAGTGGGCTCGCCGTGCCCGGGCAGGGTGAGCCCCACGCCCGCCAGGTCCCCTAGGGCCACCGCACTTGCCTTCTGGGCGGCGGAATCGGCGCAGAACGTCAGGGGGTGCTTGGCCAGGGCGTCTGGGCCAAACAGGGCGTCAGCGGCGTACAGCACCTCACCAACGCGCACCGCCACCATCTCGGCGGCGTGGCCCGGGACGGCAAGCAGGTCCAGGGCCACGCCGCCCAGGGTCAGCGGGCCGGTTCCTGGGAGGGGCCGCGCCGGGCTGGCGGGGGCCAGCAGAAACTTGGTCTGCAGCTCGCGCGGCGGCCGGGCGCCGAACAGGCCCAGCGGTTCCAGCAGCGGGTGCGCAATGATGGCGGCCTCCAGCGGCGGCGCCCACACCTGCACTTCGGGAAAGCGCCTGAGCACCAGGGCGTTGCCCCCGTGGTGATCGGCGTGGCTGTGGGTGTTCAGGATGGCGGTGGGCCGCAGCCCCGCGCCCTCCACGGCGCGCAGCAGCTTGCGGGCGTGGCTGTCGTCCAGGCCGGTATCCACCAGCAGGGCGCCGCCCTGGCCGTTGGCCAGGACCAGGCTGTTCACCGCGCCCGGCAGGTAAAACGCGTCCGGCCCCAGGGGAAGGAGGGTCATGGAGGCAGGGTAGCGTTCCCCGGGCGGTCATCAGGGCCAGCCGCCCAGGTGGGCCAGAGGGGTGGCCGCCTTTCCCACAAACGCTGAACACCGGCTCCGCCTTCCTCCACGCCTTTCCTCTGGGGCACGCCAAGCCTTATCCCACCCCCCAGATGAGGAGACAGGGCGGCACAACCCCACCCATGCCCCAAGCTCTGCGGGTGTAGGCTGCCCTTCATGGCCTCCGGCGAACGCAGCCCGTTCATGAAGTGGTTTCTGGAAACGAACCAACCTGAACAGCAGGGCTTTTACGAAGAAGAGCAGCAAGCGCAGGCGCAGCACCACACCCAGCCGTGGTGGAAAGTGATGTGCCTGACCGGCGTGGATTACTTTTCCACCCTGGGCTACCAGCCCGGAATTGCCGCGCTGGCCGCCGGCGCGCTGTCGCCCGTGGCCACCCTGGTGCTGGTGCTGGTCACGTTGTTTGGGGCGCTGCCCATGTACCGCCGCGTGGCTGAGGAGAGCCCCCACGGCGACGGCAGCCTGTCCATGCTGGAGCGGCTGCTGAGCTACTGGCCCAGCAAGGTGCTGGTGCTGACCCTGATTGGCTTTGTGGCCACGGGTTTTATCATCACCATCACGCTCTCGGCGGCCGATGCCACCGCCCACCTGATCGAGAACCCGCTGCTGAGAACCACCCTGGAAGGGCGGCAGGTGCCGGTGACGCTGCTGCTGCTGGCGCTGCTGGGCGCGGTGTTTCTCAAGGGCTTCAAGGAGGCGGTGGGCATCGCCGTGGGCATCGTGGTGGCGTACCTGGGCCTGAGCGTGGTGGTCGCCGGGCACGGCCTGCTGGAAGTCGCGCAGCGCCCCGAACTGCTCAGCGGCTGGTGGAGTGCGCTGGGACAGGCCTACGCGTCCCCGCTGGCCATTCTTGGGGGCGCGCTGCTGGTGTTTCCGGCGCTGGCGCTGGGCCTCTCGGGTTTTGAAACGGGCGTGGTGGTCATGCCGCTGGTCAAAGGCGATCCCGGCGACACCAACAGCAAACCACTGGGCCGCATTCGCAACGCCAAGAAACTGCTGACCAGCGCCGCGCTGATCATGTCGGTGATGCTGCTGGCCTCGGCGGTGGTGACCACGCTGCTGATTCCCCGGCACGAATTCTGGGCCGCCACCAGCGTCACCAAGGCGGTCAACAGCGCTGACCTGCGCGCGGGGCGCGCCGTGGTCAACGTGCCGCTGGACCACCCCACCCGCCCGCGCGAGATTTACAGCCTGACCGTGCCCCAGGGCCGCACCGGCACCTTCACCGTGGACGCCGCCACCGTGGGCGGGCAGGTGCCGCTGACAGTCACGGTGACCCCGGCCGGCTCAACCACCACCGTGACGGTGGACACCCCGCCCGGCAAGGCCAACGGGCGCGCGCTGGCGTACCTCGCCCACGAGCGCTTCGGCGAAGGCTTTGGCACCCTGTACGACGTGTCCACCATCCTGATCCTGTGGTTTGCGGGCGCTTCGGCCATGGCAGGACTCCTGAACATCGTGCCCCGCTACCTGCCCCGCTACGGCATGGCCCCCGACTGGGCGCGCGCCACCCGGCCGCTGGTGCTGCTGTTCGTGGGCATCAGCGCGCTGGTGACCATCCTGTTCAAGGCCAACGTGGACGCCCAGGCCGGGGCTTACGCCACCGGGGTGCTGGCCCTGATGACCTCGGCGGCCGTGGCGGTCTTTCTGACCGAATGGCGCCGGAACCACCGGGGGGCCGCCGCCGTCTTTGCCCTGATCAGCGCCATTTTCATCTACACCAGTGTGGTGACGGTCAGCGAGCGCCCCGAGGGCCTGTACATCGCCCTGCTGTTTATCGGCGCCATTCTGGTGATCAGCGTCGCCTCTCGGGTTAGCCGCAGCACCGAACTGCGCGTGCAGCGGGTGGACATGGACAGCACCGCCCGCACCATGCTGGACGAGGTGAGTGCCCAGGGCCTGCCGGTGCGCTTTATCGCCAACCACCTCGACGAGGGTGACGACCTGGAATACCGCGAAAAAGCCCTGGACGTGCGCCTGGGCAACCACCTGAGCCCCGGCGAGGCGGCGCTGTTTCTGGAAGTGGCCATCCGTGACGCCAGCGATTTCAGCACCCGCGTGCCCGTGACCGGGGTGCGGGTGGGCCCCCACCTGATTCTGCGCGCCACGGGCGCCAGCGTGCCCAACACCCTGGCGGCGGTGCTGCTGCACGTGCGCGACCTGACCGGCACGCCGCCGCACGTCTACTTTGAATGGAGCCAGAAGGGACCGGCCGTCAACGCCCTGCGCTTTTTGCTGGCCGGTGAAGGCGACATTCCGCCGCTCACCCACGAAATCCTGCGTGTGGCCGAGCGTGAGGAGCGCCGCCGGCCCAAAGTGCACGTGGGCGGCTAGCCAGCGCCCCTGTTCCTGCCAGACGAACACCTGCCTGGCCAGGCGCCGGGTGTAGCCTGCCCGGCGTGAGCGCTGCGTCCTCCCCCGCCCCATTTCGCCCCTCTGGCGCCCAACTGGGCCTCATTGGGGCGAACTTTTTGATGTGGGGGGGCTTCTTTGCAGTGATTCCACTGGTCACCGTGCATTTCAGCGGCCCTGGTGGGCTGGGCTGGAGCGCGGCCAGCGTGGGGCTGGTGCTGGGCCTGCGCCAGCTGACCCAGCAGGGCCTGACGGTGTTTGGTGGGGCGTGGGCCGACCGGCTGGGGCCCAAACCGCTGATTCTGTGGGGCTGCGCGCTGCGCACCCTGGGGTTTGCCGGCATGGGCTTTGCTGGTACCCTTCCTGCCCTGCTGGCGGCGGCGCTGCTGGCAGGGATTGGCGGCGGGCTGTTTGACGCCCCCAAGAACGCGGCCATCACCCAGGTCACCCGCCCCGAGCACCGCACGCGCATGTTCAGCCTGACCAGTCTGTCGGGCAACGCGGGCATGGTCACGGGGCCCCTGATCGGCGCGGCGCTGCTGGGCCTGGGCTTTCGCACGGCGGCCCTGGTGGCGGCCAGCGTGTACGTGCTGGCCGGACTGGTGCTGGCGGCCACCCTGCCGCACCTGCGCCCCGCCGCGCCAGCCGGCAGCGGGCTGGCCGGGCTGCGGCAGGCGGCGGCCGACGTGCGGTTCCGGCGCTTTACCCTGGTCTTGATTGGCTACTTCATTCTGAGCACGCAGATCAACGTGGCGGTGACGCTCAAGGCCGTGGCGTTGGCTGGCACCGGCGCCACCGGGCCCCTGTACGGGTTGTCGGCCGGACTGGCCGTGGCGCTGCAGTACCCGCTGCTGCGACTCACCGAGCGGCACCTGCCCACCCGCACCGCCCTGGTGACGGCGGTCAGCCTCGTGGGCCTGAGCCTGGGCCTGATGAGCCTGGCGCACACCTTTGCAGCGCTGCTGGCCTGCGTGGCGCTGTACAGCCTGGGCACCATGATCGTGTACCCCACCCAGCAGACCCTCACCGCCCGCTTTGCGCCGCCGGGCCTGGTGGGCAGTTACTTTGGTTTCGCGGCCATCTCCCTGGGGGCGGGGGGCGCGGTGGGCAGTGTGCTGGGCGGCGCCCTGGTCGACGCTGGCGCGCGGCTGGGGTGGCCCGCCCTGCCCTGGCTGACCCTGGCGGCCATCGGCGCCCTGAGCGCCCTGGGCCTGCGCTGGGCCCTGCGCGGCCTGGACGAGGGGCAGACCCACACCGACTGATACGGCTTCCGGTTAAGGACCTCGCCCCTCCCATTTCAACGTTTCATACGCCTTCCGAAAAATTCCGTAACGAGTTATGGAATTTTTCCGACCAGAGGGAGAGGGAAAAAATACGGATTTCCGGGAGTTGGGCTGGCACAGCGCCGCAGGCGGGGAACATCCAGTTCTTTTCTGGATGTGACGGAAATGGACGGCAGTCCGTATCAGAAGAGCGCCGAAACGTTTCCATGCTCGGGGCGAGGTCCTTGTTTCGCCTCTCGCTCTGCGGCGCAGCTGTTCCAGCCCGCTCGGTTGATCTCAAGGTCAACAGCGAGTGACTTAAGCAGTGACAAAACCTGTGCAATCTCAGCGGACTTGCCAAGCGGCGCCGCAGAACGAAGAGGAACATCGCTTGCCGGGAAAGGCGTGATTGACCAGACACCAGATGAACCGGCCCGCGGTCCTGTCCAGGGCCCACTCCCGTTCCAGGAACCCCCACGCTGTTGCGACGGACGCCGCTTCTCCTCACGGTTCTCTTGAACCCGCTGCGGCCTGGCAGAGGCTGGGGAGGCGACGCCAGCCGCCGTGCAGAGTGCGGCGTCGCCTCCCCAAACCACAGCAAGCGCCCCCACCAAACCGGTGGGGGCGGGGAGGCCAGTCAGGCCACGCCTACGGCCGGGTGCGGAACGGATCCAGGCTCAGGGTGGGGGCACTTTGCAGCGCCTGCACGCCGGCCTGCAGCAAGGCGTCGGTGCCCTGGGTCAGCAGGCGGACCTCGGCCTCACCCTGCACCCGCGCCTGATCGGGCCGGACGCTCTGGGGGTACGGGGTGCCGTCGGGTTTGGCGTAGTTCAGGATGGTCAGTTGCACCGCGCCCTCGCCCACCGGCCACACGCGCGTGGCAGTGTTGCCCACCCCGGCGGTTTCCTCGCCAATCACCGGGCCGCGCCGGGCGTACTGCATCTCGAAGGCAAAGAACTCGCTGCACGAGGCGCTGCCGCTGTCCACCAGCACCGCCACCGGGCCGGTCCACAGGTTGGGGTTGCGCACGCTGCCCAGCACCCGCCCCGATTCCACGCGGGTGCCCCGGCTGACCACGGTGCGCTCGTTGCCGTCGGGGCTGCGCGCCACGCGGGTCAGGCTGGGCACAAAGGCGCTCACGGCGCTGTCGCATTCACTGAGGCTGCCGCCGCCGTTGCCGCGCAGGTCCACAATCAGGCCGCTGGCGCCGCGTGCCTGCGCCTGCCCCACCAGGTCATGCACGCCCTGGGCCACGCCGCCGCCCGACAGGAAGGTGGGAATCCGCAGCACCGCCACCTCGCTGCTGCCGGCCCCCGGCACAAAGCTCAGGCGCGGCAGGTCGCGGGTGCTGCTTTCGCGGGCGGTCACGGTGACGGTCAGCGGCTGGCCCTGGCGCTCCGCCCCCAGGGTGATGGTGCGGCCCTCTTCGCGCGCGCGGCGCAGGTCCTCGTACACGTAGGGCTGCCCGTTGAGGGTCAGCAGCACGTCGCCCCGCTTCAGGCCCGCTTCTGCAGCGGCGCTGCCGGGCACCACTTCGGTCACCACGCGGTTCTGGCCGTCCAGGCGCGCCAGTTTCACACCGAACTGCAGGCGGTTGCCCCCCGTGGCGCTGGCCACAAATTCGCGGTAGTCCTCGGGGGTCTGAAAAAACGAGTGGTCGTCGCCCAGCGCGGTCAGCTCGGCTTCCAGAACCGGATAGGCCTTGGCTTCCTCGCAGGTGCTGGGGCTGGGCGAGCACACAGCGTCCAGGCGCCCCTGGTACTCGCGGGTGAGGGCGGCGCGGTCCACCGTGGAGAGTCCGCCGTACTCGCTTTGAATGAGCTGGTTCACCTGGTTAAAGACATGCTGGGCCGGCGACACCACGCCCTGCGCGGCCGCCCCCGACGACAGTGACGCCCCCAGCAGCAGCGCGGCCAAGCCCGGCGCACGCGCGGCGCGAAGGAGCAGCGAAACAGGCCGGACCGGGCGGCGCGGCGTGGAGCGGGCAGGAGCAGTCATTGGCCCCCTTATTCTGCCCTGAACAGATGGGAATTTGGTGGGGCACAATTGCGACCGCCATTACAGGAACTGCCCGCCCAGACGGGCTTTTCACGTCTCCCTGGGAGGGGGCCGTAGATCAGCAGGTCGGGCGGGCCGCAGCCCCAGAACGCCTGAGCCCACGCCGGCATCTGGCCCCCTCCTGCCGGGCCGCTGCAGGGCGGCGCGCGGCCGGGCACCACCCAGGGCGCACCGGCGCCCGGTCGGGCCTGCACCACCGGGCGCCCTGGCCAGGGCACGCGGCCCAGGAACCGGCCAGCTCAGGCCACGGGCGAGCGTTGGTACAGCTCCACCAGTCGCCGCAGAAACTGCAGGCCCGGTTTCAGGCTGCTGGCCTGCACCCATTCGTCGGTGCGGTGGGCGTTGCCGCCCCGGTACACCCCCACCGCCACGGCGGGCAGGCCGTGGGGCACAGCGGCGTTCGCATCGGTGCTGCTGGAGGCCACGCGAATGTCCAGGCGGCCTTCGCGGGCGGCCTCGCGCACCAGGGGCAACAGGGGATCGCTGCGCAGGTCGCCGCCGGGGCGGTCGCCCACCCGCTCCAGGTGAACGCGCACGCCGGCCTCGCGCGCCGCCGCGTGCAGGGCCGTCACCGCCCGGCTGTCCAGGTCGGCCAGCACCCCGGCGTCCAGCGAGCGCAGGTCCAGCAGCAGTTCGGCCGTGCCCGCAATAGAGTTCACACTGGTGCCGCCCCCCGCCACCCCCACGTTCAGCGTGGTGCGTGGGCTGAGGGGCAGGTGCAGGGCGTACAGCGCGCTGATGGCCCGGCCCAGCGCGTGCAGGGCACTGGGCGCCTGATCGCCCCAGGAGTGCCCACCGGGGCCGCTGAACACCGCGCGGTAGCGCCGCACGCCCACCGCGCGCGTCACGGCAATGCCCAGGTAGCCGTCTACCGCCACAAAAGCGCCCAGCGCCGCGCGGTGCCGGGCCAGCAGGTGCTTGGCGCCGCGCAGGTCGCCCAGGCCTTCCTCACCCACATTGGCCGCCACCCACAGCGGGCGGCGCAGGACCCCCGCGCCGCCGCGCAGGTCGCGCAGCAGGGCGGTGACCACCGCGAGGCTGGCGCTGTTGTCGCCTACGCCGGGGCCGATCAGGCGCCCGCCTTCCTCGCGCACGGTCACGTCGGTGCCGCCCTCGAACACCGTGTCCAGGTGCGCGGCCAGCAGCAGGGCGGGGCGGCCCTCGGTGCCCGGGGGGGTCAGGCGGGTCAGGACATTGCCGGCCTCGTCGCGCTCGGTGGCGTAGCCCAGTTCGTCCCACAGGCCCGCGATCAGGTCCGCGCGCACACCCTCCTCAAAGGTGGGCGCGGGCGTCTGGGCAATGCGGGTGAGGTACGACAGAGGCATTGCGGGCCATTGTAGTGGGCGGTGCGGGACAGGGGGCACGGAGCGTCCCCGCAGATTGAGCGGGGTCGCACGGTCGAGGCGTCAAAACGTCGAGAGGTCGAGCACCCGCTGGCCTCGACCTCTCGACGACTGGACTTCTCGACGCTGGCGTTTACCGGCGCAGCATCCGGCTGCCGATCATGCCGGCCAGCCCCACCAGTCCGGCCTTGACCAGCGGGCTGCTGAGCATGCCGCCGGGCGCAAAGGCCGCTTCCAGGGGGCTCTGGCCGTTCTGGGCGGGGGCCTGGGCGGTGCGGGTGTAGGCGTCAATCAGGTCGTTGTCGTCGTCGTGGCGCACGTTCTGGATCGGGTTGGCGGGGCTGCGCACAATGGCGTCGCCCATCTGCTGGCGCTCCTGCGGGCTCATCTGCCCGAAGTACTCACGCATGATCTGGTCGCGCTCCTGGGGCGAGGCGTTGTCCAGGTAGTCGCGGATGTAGGCGGCGGCTTCCTGGGGGCTCACCTGCCCGTCGGCGTTGGTGTCGCGGGGGTCGAGGCGGGCCATCTGCTCGTGGCGGTCACGTTGCTGAAAAAACATGGAATCCCTCCTTGCACATGGAAACGGGCCGCAGCGCGCCCAGAAGCCCGGTGCCCCAGGCCGCCGCCGTCCAGTCAGTGAACGGCCCCACCCTACGAAGCCCGGCCAGCGCGTGCGTGAGGGGGGCCTTCAGTGGGGTTGAGGAAGGGCGGCAGTGGGCAGTGGGCAGTGGGCAGTGGGCAGTGGGCAGTGGGCAGTGGGCAGTGGGCAGTGGGCAGTGGGCAGTGGGCAGTGGGCAGTGGGCAGTGGGCAGTGGGCAGTGGGCAGTGGGCAGTGAAACTGCCTAACGCGGCTCAGCGGGCCTGTCAAGCCCTGAGCGCGGCCCTTTCCACGCTCCACGCTTGCCTCCCCACGCTCTTTTCCCTACTTCCCAGCTTTTGGGACAATCCCCTGCCCCTCGCTCCGCTACAGTCGGCGCCATATGCGCTCACTGGTGCTGATTGGGCACGGCTCTCACCTGAACGGCGAATCGGCGGTGGCGGTCTACCGCTACGCGGAATTGCTGCGGGACCGGGGGCTGTTCGACGAGGTGATCGAGGGCTACTGGAAAGAAGAGCCTTCCTTGCGGCAGGTGCTGAAAACCACCGCCAGCACGGACGTGACGGTCATCCCCATGTTTATCTCGGAAGGGTATTTCACCGAAACGGTGATTCCGCGTGAAATGGGGCTGGGCCACCAGGGGCCGGTGCCGGAGGGGGGCATTGCGCGGGTGATCGGGGGGCGCACGGTGCGCTACACGCTGCCCTACGGCGTGCACCCCGGCATGAGCGACGTCCTGCTGGCCCGCGCCCGCGAGGTGCTGCCGGACGCCAACCCCGAGGACACGGCGCTGATCGTCCTGGGGCACGGCACCACCCGCAACGAGAACAGCAACCGCGTCATCTACCAGAACGCCGACCGCCTGCGCGAGCAGGGCCACTTTGCCGAGGTGCACGCCCTGTTTCTGGACGAGGACCCCAAGGTGGGGACATGGCCCGAGGTGGTGCGGGCGCCCCGCGTGGTGGTGGTGCCCTTCTTCGCCTCGGAGGGCTGGCACACCTTGGAAACCATTCCCGAGGACATGGGCTTAAGCGGCGTGGTCACCGACTTCCCCGACAACCCGCACGGCCCGCAGCAGGTGTACTACGCCAAGCCCGTGGGCACCCACGCCGCTGTGGCCGACGTGATTGTGCAGCTGGCCGAGGAAGCCCACGGCGCCGGGGACCAGGGCGACCACGAGCGGGGCCACGAGGCCGCGTGGCAGGCCTTTATGGACCGTGCGCGCCGGGGCCTGCGGATGGGCGAGGCCCTGATCACCCCGGAACTGGGCGTGTTCGAGTTGCGGCACATGCTGGACGAGGGCCTGCCCGGCGGCGAGTTGACCACCTTGGTCACGCCGGAGGGGGTGCGCGACCGCGTGCGCTTTACCGATAGCGGCGAGCACCGCCCGGTGCACACCCTGCGCAACCTGCCGCGCGGCTGGCGCGCCGTGCTAAACGAAGCCGACCTGCGCCGCGCCGTGCACTACCTGTACCCGGCGGTGGTGGAAGAAACCTACGCCCACTCCTGCCACGCCCTGCGCCACACCCCCTGGCCCACCACGGCCCGGCGCCAGACCGGCATTTACGCCAAGGTGCAGCGCGCCACCCCCGCCCAGGTGGAACATGTGGCCCAGGACGTGTGCAGCGCCTGCCTGCGCACCCGCCTGTGGGCGGGCGAGCGCCTGCTGCATTCCTTTCTGGACGGGGTGCCGGGCGGCCTGCCCTGCGCCGAGGCCTGCACCTACGTGGTGGCCGAGGTGCGCGAGGAAGTGAGTGGCAAACGCGGCGCCGGCAGCGGCCACAGCCACGACCACTAAGGGTCAAGACGAGAAGGCCGCCGGCTCCTGTTCCAGAAAGGAACCGGCGGCCTTTGGTGTGGCCTAGCGCCGACCTCCGAAAAAGTCCTTGCGCTTGAGTTTCACCATGCGGCCGTCCGGGTGGTGCCACACCACGCCTTCCATGTCCGGCCGGGCCTCCAGGTAGGCCCGCAGCCCGGCAAAATCGCGCGGCACATCGGGCAGGACCGCTTCCCCATGCCGCACCAGCGCGTGGTGGGTCAGGCCTTCCGGGTTGCCCTGCACCTTGGGCCCCAGCAGTTCATAGGTGCCGTCGGGTAGGGGGCCGCCCGCCGCTGCCCACGCCTCGCGGTGGTGGGCGTCGTCTGGCCCTTCCCCCACGGGCACCCAGCCGGGGTGGTGACCAGTGACCGGGTCGGGGGGCTGGGCGGGCTCGAAGTCGGGCGGGGGCGTGCGGCCTTTCTTGGCGTCGTAGCGGCGGTACAGGCGGCCGGCCCGCACCAGACAGCTCGTGCCGTCCCATTTGCGCGTGGCCACGCCCTCGCCGGCCAGCACCCATTCGGCCCCGGGCACCACCTCGTCCCGCACCCGGCGGTCAGTGTCGTAATTGCGCGCGTACAGGCTGAGAATCTTCTGCATACATCCTCCACGGCCACGCTAGCGGGCCTGGAGCCCCAGCGCATCGGCCAAACAGGTCAGCATGGCCCCCCGCCACCTGGACGGGGGGCCAGTGAACGACAGGGCCTCAGCGGCCGCGGGCCACCAGACGCACCCCATCAGCGGCGAGATAGCGGTCCAGCAGGCGCGCTTCAATCTGCGCCGTGTTGACGCTGGCGTCGGTGGCCGTGGCCTTCACCTTCACGCTGACCAGCTTGCCGCCCAGCGGCCTGGATTCCCACAGCACATCGATGGTGTTCTTGGTACTGGGGTGGGTGGCGCGCCACTGCACCTGCACGTGAATGGGCGCACTCTTCTCACTGAGGATGGTCATGCTGTCGCTGCCGTTGGGGAACGTAAAGCGGTCGTAGCCCGCAGGCAGCCCCGTGACATACCGCTCCTGCAGCAGAATCATGGCCGAAATGTGGGCAAAGCTGTTGGCACTGGCCTCCTGCTCGGGGCTCAGGCCCAGCTTGAGGTTGGTCGTAGACACCACCTCTGCAATGACTTCATTGGCCGCCGGGGCCGGGCCGGTATAGGCCGGCGCACACGCCGCGAGCAGAACAGGAACCGCCAGGAGCATCTTCTTCACGCGGCGCAGCCTAGCAGGGGCCGGGAGACCCTGGGGCCCAACATGAGAAACCCCCACCGGGGGGTGGGGGCACAGGGCGCGGCGAGGCTGGTTACAGCGAGATCAGGAAGGGATCTTCCAGGCTCTCGGCGATAAAGCGCACGAAGCGGGCGGCGTCGGCGCCGTCAATCAGGCGGTGGTCGTAGGTCAGGCTCAGGGGCAGCATGTTGCGCGGCTCGAAGGTGCCCGTTTCCTTGTTCCACACCGGCTCCATGCCGCCGCGCGAGACGCCCAGGATGGCCACCTCGGGGCTGTTCACAATCGGCGTAAAGGCGTGCCCACCGATCCCGCCCAGGTTGGAGATGGTGAAGGTGGCGCCCTGCATCTCGTCGGGCTTCAGTTTGCGCTCGCGGGCGCGGCCGGCCAGTTCGCTCAGCTCCAGCACCAGTTCGGTGATGCTCTTGCGGTCGGCGTCCTTGACCACCGGCACCAGCAGGCCCACCGGGGTGTCCACGGCCACGCCGATGTTCACGTAATCCTTGAAGATGATCTGGTTGTTCTCCAGGTCCAGGCTGGCGCCGAACTTGGGGAACTTGCGCAGGGCGTTGGCCACCACCTTCATCAGGATGTGGGTCATGGTGAGCTTGCCGCCGGCCTTCTCCACCCGGGCGCCGAAACGCTTGCGCACCTCTTCCATGACCGTCACGTCGGCCTTGTCGAAGTGCGTGACCATCGGAATCTGCGTGCTCACCGTCATAGAGCGCACGGTGGCCTTGCGGATGCCGCTCATGTCCTCGCGGGTCACGCCGCCCCACTTGCTGAAGTCGGGCAGGGGCGCGGCGGGTTGAGGGGTGACCGTTGATGGTTGATGGGATTGTGGGGCTGCTGCTGCCGCCGCCGGGACGCTGGGCGTGCCAGCCGAGCGGCGCACGTCCTCTTCGCTGATGCGGCCGGCAATGCCGGTGCCGTGCACCGCGCGCAGGTCCACGCCGATTTCACGGGCCAGTCGGCGCACGCTGGGCGCGGCGGGAATGATGGGGCGGCCGTCATAGCTCTGGGTGTTGTAGGGCCGCTCGGCGCCGGGGGCCTGAGTGGGCGGGTGGGCCCGCTCCGGGGGCAGGCTGGCCGCGCCGGGCGGGGTGGGGGTCTGGGTGCTCAGGCTGGACACGGCCGGCGCAGCGGCAGAAGCCTGGGCCGGGGCGCTGGGGGCCGGCGCCGAGGCTGGGGTGCCAGCGGGAGCGGCAGGGGCCACTGGCGCAGCGCCGCCGCCCAGCGTGGCAATCACACCGCCGACCTTCACCGTGTCACCGACCTTCACGTTCACGGCCTGCACAGTGCCGCTGGCGTTGGCGGGCACCTCCACCACCGCCTTGTCGGTCTCGATCTCAATGACCGGCTGGCCTTCTTTCACGCTGTCGCCGGGGTTCACCAGCACGGTCACCACGGTGCCCTGCTCGATGTTGTCGCCCACGTCTGGCAGAGTGATAGACGTTGATGGTGGATGGTTGACGGTTGATGGAGAGGGGGCCGGGGGGGCCGCCGCCTGTTCCTTCTGGCTTTCCAGCTGGGCCGCCGCCACACGGTTGGCCGTCTGGGGATCGCTGGCGGTGGCGGGCGCATCCGGCTCGGCTGAGGGGGTGCCGGGCGCGGGGGTCTGCCCGGCGTTCGCGTCGCCCGGTGCAGCGCCGCCGCCCAGGGTGGCAATCACGCCACCGACCTTGACCGTGTCGCCCACCTTCACGTTCACCGCTTCCACGGTGCCGCCACTCTCGGCGGGCACTTCCACCACGGCCTTGTCGGTCTCGATTTCAATGATGGGCTGCCCCGCCTGAATGGTGTCGCCGGGATTCACCAGCACCGTCACAACCGTGCCCTGCTCGATGTTGTCCCCCACGTCGGGGAGTTTCAGTTCAGTCGCCATATGTTCTCCTTCGGAGAATGTAGAAAGTTGATGGTCAAAGGTTGATGGTGAACCGCTTTTTCTATCCACCATCAACCATCAACTATCACCGCAAGACGGGTGCTTCGCGTTCCGGGTCAATGCCCAGCTCGGCAATGGCGGCGGCCACCACCTCGCCTTTCACCTTGCCGTCGCGCTGCAGGGCGTACAGGGTCGCCAGCACGATGTGCTTGGCGTCCACCTCGAAGAAGTCGCGCAGTTCCTCGCGGGCCTCGCTGCGGCCAAAGCCGTCGGTGCCCAGGGCCCACAGCTTGCGGTCCAGGTGCCCGTTCAGGCCGTCGGCGCCCAGCTTCATGTAGTCGCTCACGGAAATCAGGACGCCCGGGGCGCTGTCCTTGTTCAGCTGCTGCGCCACGTACGGCACGCGGGGTTCCTGGGTGGGGTGCAGCATGTTGTGGCGCTGGGCCAGCAGGGCGTCCTGGTGCAGGGCCTTGTAGCTGGTGACCGACCACAGGTCGGCCGCCACGCCGTACTTCTCCAGCATCTTCACGGCCGCCTGCGCCGCGCCCATCGCGGGGCCGCCGGCCAGAATCTGGGCCTGCAGCTTGGCCTTTTTCAGCTCGCTGCGCTGCAGGCGGTACAGGCCGCGAATAATGCCCTCGCGGATCTCCTCGTGGCTGCGGCCATCGTTTGGCATGGCCGGCTGGATCTCGTTCTCGTTGTCAATGGTGACGTAGTAGAACTCGTCAATCCCGTCCACGTACATGCGCTGAATGCCGTGCTCAATAATCACCGCCAGTTCGTAGGCGAACGCAGGGTCGTAGGTGTTCAGGTTGGGGACCACGTACGCCTGCAGGTGGCTGTTGCCGTCCTGGTGCTGCAGGCCCTCGCCAGCCAGGGTGGTGCGCCCGGCGGTGGCGCCCAGAATAAAGCCGCGCGCGCGCTGGTCGGCGGCGGCCCACACGAGGTCGCCCACCCGCTGCATCCCGAACATGGAGTACAGCACGAAGAAGGGAATGGTGGGCACGCCGTGGTGCGCGTAGGCCGTGCCCGCCGCAATCCAGGACGCCATCGCCCCGTCTTCGGTGATGCCTTCTTCCAGCATCTGGCCGTCCACGCTTTCCTTGTAGGCCATCAAGGAACCGCTGTCCACGGGCGTGTAGGTCTGCCCGCGTGGGCTGTAAATACCGATGCGGGGCACCAGCGCGTCCATACCGAAGGTGCGGGCCTCATCGGGCACGATAGGCACGATGTATTTGCCGATTTCCTTGTCGCGCAGCAGCTTGGAGATGATCTGCACCGCCGCCATGGTGGTGCTCACCTGCCGGTCGCCGCTGCCCTTGGCAAATTCCTCGTAGAACTCGCCGTTTGGGATGGTGGGGTGCGGGTACTCCACCTTGCGGGCGGGCACTGGGCCGCCCAGCGCCGCGCGGCGCTCCAGGGCGTACTTCACTTCCGGGCTGTCGGGGCCGGGGTGGTAGTACTCCATATGCTCCACCTGATCGTCGGTCAGGGGCAATTCCAGCAGGTCACGCAGGTTTTTCAGGGTGGAGAAATCCAGCTTTTTCACCTGGTGGGCCACGTTGCGGGCCTGCGCGCTCTCGCCCAGGCCGTAGCCCTTGACGGTGCGCGGAATGATGATGGTGGGGCTGCCCTTGTGCTCCACGGCGGCCTTGTAGGCGGCGTAGATCTTGTGCACATCGTGGCCGCCCCGGTTCAGCAGTTCCAGGTCGGCGTCGCTCCAGTCTTCAATCAGGGCCTTCAGTTCGGGGGTGTTGAAGAACTTCTCGCGCAGCTCCTTGCCCCCGAACGCGGCGTAGCGCTGCGACTCACCGTCCACCAGCAGCTCGAAGCGCTTGACGATATGGCCGTTGTAGTCCCGGGCCAGCAGCTCGTCCCACTTGCCGTCCCAGATGACCTTGATGACGTTCCAGCCGGCGCCCCGGAACAGCGCCTCGAACTCCTGAATCACCTTGGAGTTGGCGCGCACCGGGCCGTCGAGGCGCTGCAGGTTGGCGTTCAGCACGAAGATCAGGTTGTCCAGATTCTCGTAGGAGGCAAAGCGAATGGCGCCGATGCTCTGCGGCTCGTCCATCTCGCCGTCGCCCAGGAAGGCCCAGACCTTGGCGTCGCCCTTCGGCTTCAGGCCCCGGTTTTCCAGGTACTTGATGAAGCGCGCCTGGTAGATCGCCTGAATGGGGCCCAGGCCCATGCTGACGGTGGGGAATTCCCAGTAGTCCGGCATCAGCCAGGGGTGGGGGTAGCTGGACAGGCCCTCGCCGTCGGGCTGCAGCTCGCGCCGGAAGCGGTTCATGCGGGCTTCGTCCCAGCGGCCTTCCAGGAAGGAGCGGGCATACACGCCGGGCGAGGCGTGGCCCTGGTAGAACACGAGGTCGCGGTCCTGCCCGGCGCCGTGGCCCCGGAAGAAATGGTTAAAGCCCACCTCCAGCAACTCGGCCGCCGAGGCGTAGGTGGACAGGTGACCGCCGATGCCGTCACTCTTCTTGTTGGCCTTGATGACCATGACCACCGCGTTCCAGCGGATGATGTTGCGGATCTTGCGTTCCAGCTCCACATCGCCGGGGTACTCGGGCTGCTGGTCCACATCAATGGTGTTGATGTAGGGCGTGTTCTGCTTGAAGGTGATGGGCGCGCCGTGAAAATAGGCGTAGTGGTCGAGTTCTTCGAGCAGTTCGGCGGCGCGGTTGTCGCCTGCGTCGGCAAACACGTAGGCCAGCGAGTCCAGCCACTCCTGCGTTTCAATGGTGTTGAGCTGCTGCCGGTCCTGGGCGTTAAGGCCCGCGCGCGGCGGCCGGTTGGGGGGCGCCACGTTCTTGGGAGACTGGGTCATGGTGTCAGCATAGGCCGCCCCATTGCCCACTTCCAACAGCGTCCCCTCATGAGATTGACCACTGTTCCTGGTCAATGCCGGGCTTGCTGGGCCCCGCCCTACAGCCCCCGCCGGATCATGACGGGGAGGGCTGCACTCTTCAGCAGCTTCGCCAGGGCCCGCAGCGCCAGCCCGCGCGCCGGGGGCAGGTGGGCGGCGAAATAGGCGTTGTATTCGGTGAAGCCCTGCGCGCCCCGCTGGCGCTTGAAGTGCGCCGCGCCCGAAGACCCGTGCAGCCGCAGCCCCAGGGCCAGGGCGCGCTCCATGAACAGCCAGCAGGCCACGCGGTACAGGGCCTCGCGCTGGGGCCGCGCCGTGTCGTAGCCCACCACGGGGGGCGTCATCACGCCGCCACGCACCCACATGCCCGCCACGGCCATGATCTGCCCGTCCGGGGCCCGCGCGACCCGGTAGGACAGAAACCCGGTTCGCCACGACACCTCTATAAATGCCGGGGTCAGCAACGGGTTCAGCGGCGAGTAACGGCCCACGTACAGCAGGGCGTACAGGTGCGCGATCCGCTGGGCGTCCCCGGGGGTCAGGGTGGTCAGGTCTTCCAGGGTCAGCCCCGAGCGGGCCACGGCGCGGCGGTCATGGCCGAAGTTGCCGCGTGGCCGCCACTGCCGCGCCAGATCCTCCACCACCCAGATGCGGCGGCTGGGCACCAGAATCCAGCCGTCGGCTTCCAGCGCCGCCCTTAAGCCCGGCGCCGACCAGTCATCCACCGAGCGCACGCCCAGCAGGTGCCCCGGGAACCGGGTGGTCAGGGTGTGGCGCGCCGCTGACAGGCCCTGGCCGCGCCACGCCCCCTGCAGGTTGGTGGACAGCAGCCAGTTGTTCAGGTGCACGGCCCGGTTCACGGCCGCCGCGCGCAGCAGCCGGTCCACGCCGGCCAGGGCCACCCGGGCGGGCGCGGCCAGCGCGCCCACATCCACCAGATCCAGTTCGGCGCGGGCGTACAGGGCGTAGGCGCTGTGCGGACTGCTCACGTAGCTGCCGCCCAGGGCCCCGCTGTCCACCGTCACCGGCATGGGCTCGCCGGCCACCTCCAGCGCGAACACCGAGGACGCCACGTTGGCCACCAGCGCCGGGGCCCCGGCCGCGCACAGTTCGGCCAGCATGGCGGCCTCGGGCCCCTGCCCGCTCACGGCATGGCCTCGCCGTTCCATTCGATGTCGGCGGTGGACTGCTCAGCGGCACTTCGGCCGCCCAGGGCCCCGGCCAGGGCAAAGCGCGCGGCGTCCAGCAGGGCCCCCGCCACCGGGGCGCGGTTGCCTGGGCGGCCCACCACGTCCTGCCCGGCGCGCCAGGTGTGCACCAGGGGCCGCGCCGACCCCACCTGCAGGGCCCCCAGCGGCCCCAGCACCGCCAGGGCCGGGGCGAGGTAACGCAGGGTGCCGGGCGCGGGGGTCAGTAGCGGCCCGCCGCCCAGCACCGCCCGCCCCAGGGCCGCCCCCGGCAGCAGGTGCAGGCCACTGGTGGCGCGCGGATTGCACTCAATGGGCGCCACCCGGCCGGCCGGGGTCACGATCACGTCGTAGGAGAGCTGCCCGGTGGCCCCGGCAGCGCGCGCCAGGACCTGCGCCATGGCCACCACTGCCGGTCTCTCCACCGCCTCAAACGCGTACGAGGCGCCGCCCTGCTGGCGCAGCACCGGCCGGTAGACCGCGCAGGCGCGCAGCTGCCCCGCGTGGGCCAGCGACCAGACGCACAGTTCCTCGCCCACCAGCCGCTCCTGGGCCACCCAGCGGCGCGCCGGGGTGGGGGCAGTCCCCGGGTGGCCCAGCCGCGCGGTGCCAAAGCGCGAGAACTCGGGCTTGAAGATCAGCCCGGCGCGCCCAGGCAGGGTGGGCAGGTGCGCAGGGTCAGAGAGCACCCAGGTCTGCGGGGCGTCTATCCCGGCGGCGCGGGCCAGTTCGGGGAACAGGGCCTTGGAGTGCAGCGCCCGCAGCGTGGCGGGGGGCGGGGCCAGCAGCTGCCCAGACCAGCCGCCCCGCCGGGCGGCTTCAGCCAGCCAGAACACCTCCTCGCAGGTGGGCACCACCAGATCCACCCTATCCAGCAGGCGCAGGAGCGCGGTCTGGAACGCCCCGAAGGCCTGCCGGGGTGGGGGCAGGCGGTGAACCGGCACCCGGGGCCGCAGCAGGTGGGCGGCAAAGGGCGTGACCGAATCGGCCAGCGCGACCTGGGCGCCCGCCGCCTGCAGCGCGCGGGCGAGGTCCAGGGCCACCGGGGCCCGCGCGCCGGTCACCAGCACCTTCATGGGCGCCCCGGGGCCCACCTCAGCCGCTGTCGCCACACCCCGCCCGTCATCACGGGCAGTCTACGCAGGTGTTAGCGTACGGCGCAGCATGACCATCGAACTGCGCCACCTGCGGCATTTTGTGGCCCTGGCCGAAGAAGAACACTTTGGCCGGGCCGCCGAGCGCGTGTTCGTGGTGCAGCAGGCCCTGAGCAACTCCATTCGCAACCTGGAAGACGAGGTGGGCGTGCCCCTGGTGCTACGCACCACCCGCCGCGTGCAGCTGACCCCGGCCGGGCAGGAATTTCTGGTGGGGGCGCGCGCCACGCTGGCCCTGGCCGCCCAGACCGTGGAGCGCGCCCGCCGCGCCGCCCGGGGCGAGGTGGGGCGCCTGAGCGTGGGCTTTGTGGGCGGGCTGGCCTTTGGGGGCCTGCCGGAAATCGTGCGGCGGTTCCGCGAACTGTACCCGAATGTCAGCGTGGACCTGCGCGAACTGACCGCTCAGGAACAGGAAGCGGCCCTGCGCGGCGGCCAGATTGACGTGGGGCTGATGCTGCTGCCGGTGCGCGACCCGGCCCTGGAGTCGCGCGCCCTGTGGCGCCAGCCGCTGGTGGCCGCGCTGCCCGCCGCGCACCCGCTGGCCCGCAAGCGCCGGCTGAAGATCAGCGACCTGGCGCCGGAACCGTTCGTCTTTTTTCCGCGTCAGATTCGCGCCACCTACTTTGATCAGGTGATGCGCTGGTGCGCCTCGGCGGGCTTTACGCCCCATGTGGTGCAGGAGGCCATTGAGGTGCCCACGCTGCTGTCGCTGGTGGCGGCGGGTGTGGGGGTGTTTTTGCCTATCGAATTTTTCAGCCGCCTGAGCCTGCCCGGCGTGGTCTACCGCCCGGTGGAAGACGCCCCCATCGTGGAGATCGTGGCGGTGTGGCGCCGGGGCGAGGGCAAAAGTCCGGTGGTGCGCGCGTTCCTGGCGGTGGCGGAGGAAGTGCTGGGGGGCGCAGAGAACACCACTGTTCAGCCCTAAGCCTGGCCCGACTCCTTGCCGTAGTTCTTGAGCAGCTCCGCCAGGGCTGGGCCCCAACCCTGGGGTCTGCTGTGTTCCGCAGCGTACCGTGCCAGCTCAAAGACACTGGCACTGCGCATCTTCAGGTCTATAAAAGCGCACGCTTCCCGCTCGAACTCGGTGTAGTCATTGCCAATCCGGTCGACCGTCATTTCACCGGGCTCGTCCTGACTGGGCACGGCTACCCACCGCTCTTCAAACTCGTTGCTGAGCACGCCGATTCCCAGTGGCGCGTACGGCCAATCCGCCGCCCAGATCACCTTAAATTCCAGATCGGGATGTTCCGGCGCATACCGCTGGTTGAGTGTGGCCGCCAACCAGGACATCAGGATGAAGGTGAAATGCTGCTCTGGGTGCTCGTACACCAGATCCATCACCTCGGTGAGGTCATCATCCAGCGTGTACAGGAGCCGGCATTGTCTTGGTTCTGGAGTCATCAGCGGCCTCCCTGCTTCCGGTTCACGCTGAGCCGCCAGAGGTTGTGGGTTTGCCCGTTTCCGGCAAGCCGCGCAGCACGCCCAGTATCAGGAACGTGCCCGCCACCGAGAGCGCCGCGCCCATCAGGAACGCCGCGCCGGGGAAGCCGTGGCCCGCGCCGTACGCGTAGACCGATGTGGCCACAATGGGGCCCACCACGCCCACCAGACTGTTCAGGCTGGTGATGGCCCCCTGCACCCGCCCCTGCTCGGTTTCGCCCACCTGCCGCGAGATCAGGCCCTGGATGGCCGGGTTCGCCAGCCCGCCCAGCGCCCCCACCACCAGCGAGGCGTACAGCGTGACCCCACTGCGCGCAAAGGCCAGCAGCAGGAATTCCAGAATGGACGCCACCAGCCCGGTCATGATCGTGCGCCGCTCGCCAAAGCGGGCGATGAAGGGGCCAATCAACCCGCCCTGCACCGCCGCCACCAGCAGGCCAAAGAACGCCAGCGCCACGCCGTTTTGCCCCGGGGTCCAGCGCAGCACGCGCTCGGTGTACAGCACCCAGGTGCTGAAGATGACCTGTCCGGCCAGCCCCAGCAGCACGAAGGTCAGGGCGAGGCTGCGCAGAATGGGGTACTCGGTCAGGGCTTTCAGGGGCAACAGGGGGTTCAGGTCGCGGCCCTGGAAGCCCCTGGCGCGGGCACTGGCGGGCAGGGATTCGGGGAGCACCAGCAGACCGTACAGAAAGTTCAGGGCGGTCAGGCCAGCGGCCACCAGAAACGGCACCCGCAGACCGTATTCGCCCAGAAAGCCGCCCAGCGCCGGCCCCAGGATGAACCCCACGCCAAAGGTGGCGCCCAGCAGGCCAAAGTTCCTGGCGCGCCCCTCGGGCGGGGTCACGTCGGCAATGTAGGCGTTCGCCACCGTCAGGCTGGCGCCGGTAATCCCTGCCAGCACGCGGCCCACAAAGAGCCACCACAGGCTGGGGGCAAAGTAGAGCAGCACGTAATCCAGCGCCATGCCCGCCAGCGAGACGAGCAGCACCGGGCGGCGGCCAAAGCGGTCACTCAGGCGGCCCAGAATGGGCGCAAAAACAAACTGCATGACCGCGTAGGCGGCCGTCAGCCAGCCGATGCTCTGGGCGCCCGCCGCCTCTGAGCCCGCCAGTTCCTTGACCAGCCCCGGCAGCACCGGAATGATCAGCCCAATCCCGATGATGTCAATCAGGGCGGTGAGCAGAATAAAAATCAGGGCGGCAGGCTGGGCGCGCATAGGGGGCAGTGTAGGGCGGAACGCCTGAGGGGCCCGCGCACCCCGCACGCCAGCCTCGGCGCCCGCCGTGTGCACTCATACGGATTCCGGAGCAGCCGTTGCAGCCCCTCCGCGTTGCTTCGATGCGTCCACGCCGCTCCGTCACCGTTGTTCCTGCTCTGCTGCGCCGCTCTGCGAGCCCCTCCGGTCGGGTTCATCCATGATGCAAGAACGGATGAACCGGAATCCTTATCATGGGGGCGTCAGACGCCCACGCTACGGTCAGGGCGTGCGCCTTCTCTCTTTCTGGGTTCTCCTGGCGACCCTCCCTCTGGCCCCTGCACAGGCGGCACCTGTGGAGAGCGTGACCGCTGGCCGGGCCGCCGCCCTGGCCGCCCTCCAGCGCCACCGGCCCAGCGAGGCCGCGCTGAACCGTTGCGGTGTCTGGAGCCCTGACACCAAGACCGCGCGCCTGGCGTTTCCGGCGGGCCGGTCCAATCTGGTGCTGCTGGAGATGGACGGGCGCGCCTTCGCTTTCCGCACCCCCGGCAACGGCACCGCGCAGCTGCTGTGGTGCGGCGCCTTTGTGCAGCCGGGCCAGCAGGCGTCTGCGCTGAGCGGCAGCGCCGCCCGCGCGCTGGCCTTTTCCTACCGGACTGGCCAGGGCACCTTTCCGCGTGAAACCGCGCCCTTCGACACGTACACCGAACTGGCCCAGCAGCTGACCGTCACCGCCGGGCCGCTGCAGCATGGCCGGCGCTGCACCCACACCTACAACCTGACTGGGTACGGGCTGTCGTTCCCGTCGGCCGATCTGCTGCGCTTTACCTGCGACGGCCAGACGGTGGTGGGCCCACCGCGCCGCTAAGCAAAGGGTTCAGCTGGGACTGGCCGGCGCTGCCTGCGTGAACAGCGCCATCTGGGTGATCGGGCCGTGTTCGGGGTGCACGTCGCCCAGCGGACGGAACGCCACCGCGTAGCCGTACGCCTCGGCCGCCGCCTGCGCCCACGCCTGAAACTCGGCGCGGGTCCACTCGAAGCGGTGGTCCGGGTGGCGCAGGGCCTGGGGGGTCTCGAAGGTGGCGTTGTACTCGCGGTTGGGCGTGGTCACCACCAGCGTGCGCGGGCGCGCAAAGCCCAGCACGTTGCGGGTCAGGGTGTCCAGGCGGTGCGGCTCCAGATGCTCCAGGACCTCCACCAGCGCGGCGGCGTCAAAGCCCTTCAGGCGCGAATCGGGGTAGGCGAGGCTGCCGTGCAGCAGGCGCACCCGCTCCCGCAGTTCGGGGCGCTCGGCCAACTTCAGCTTGTCGGCGGCGATCTCCAGGCTGCGCGCGCTGAGGTCCACGCCCACCAGTTCGCGGAACTGCCCCACCGGCAGCAGGCGGCGCAGCAACTTGCCCTCGCCGCAGCCCAGGTCCAGCACCCGCGCGGCGCCGCTGGCCTGCAGCACCTCGGCCACCGCGTCCAGCCGCTCGTCGTGCAGGCGCGGGCGCGGTGGTGCGGCCATCTCGTGCTGTTCGGCCACCCCACCTTCTGCCTCGTCCGGGATGACAAAGTGGGCGCGGGCCTGGGTGACCAAGCCGCGAAAGCGCAGGTAGCGCGCGGTGATCAGATCGCGTTCCGGGTGGACCTCCAGCCAGCCCTGGCCGTGGCGCAGCAGCTTGTCCACCTCCTCAGCGCCGATGTAATAGTGCTTCTTGCCGTCCAGCACAGGCAGCAGCACGTACAGGTGGCGCAGGGCGTCGCTGAGGCGCGCCGTGCCGCGCAGGGTCAGCGCCACATAGGGCCGCTCGCCCCACTCGGGAAAGTCGGGGTCCAGGGGAAGGGGCGTCGCCTCGACCTCGTAGCCCAGCGGGCCAAACAGGCGCGCGGGCAGGTCCGGGCCGCCGCGCGCCGCCACGCACGGCAGCGACAGGGTCAGCGGAATGGCCTGCCCCGCCAGTTCGGGCCGGTCGCGGCTCTGGCCGGTCATGGCGGTGCCGAACGCGTCGCGCAGAGCCACGGCCAGAAAGCTGCCAGAGGCATACGGGCGGTCATTCACATAGGGTTCCAGGGTGCCCGCCTCGCCGCCTGCCGGGGCGCGGGACAGGGCCACCGGGTCCACCTCGACCAGCAGGGCGGCGGTGGTGCATTCGGGGGTGGCTTCCGGGTAAAAGACGAGCGAGCGGCCAAACGGCAGGGGGCGCTCCAATATGCGCTCCGGGTGCTTCATGAGCAGGAAGCCCAGGTCAGTGGCGGGCTGGTGGGTGGTGGTGATGGTCAGCAGCATCTCAGGACCTCGAAGTTGATCTCCAGATCAACCGGGCGAAGCGAGGGGCGAAAAAAGCATGTTGCGCCGGGCGTGGAGCCTGTTCGGTGCTCTCTTGAACAGGCGCAACGTGAGGCGCGGCGGCCTTAAAGCCTCACGTCAATGGGGTCGCTTTCCAGCGCCAGCACGCCCAGCACGCATTCGTGCACCCGGCCCGGGGCGGCCCGCTCGACAAAACGGGTCAGGCCTTCAAGGCCCAGGTGAAATTCCCGCAGGGCCCGGCCCCGCTTGGCGCCCAGCGCCCGGGCCTTGAGGCGGCCCAGGTGTTCGGGCTGCGTGTATTCCGGGCCGTAAATGATGCGCAGGTATTCGCGCCCACGCACCTTCACGGCCGGCTGCAACGAGCGCGATTCGGCGGCCCAGAACGGCAGGGGCTTGACCACCATGCCTTCCCCACCCGCCGCGGTCAGGGCTTCCCACCACGCGGTGGCGGCGGCTTCATCGGGGGTGCCCAGCGTGACCAGGCGGTGGGCGGTGCGGCCAAACAGGCCCGGCGCGGCGTCGGCCAGGGCGCCCAGCGTGGTCAGGTGCCACAGGTGGTCCTTGTCAGCATGCATCTGCCCTTCCGAGGCCAGCAGGTGAAAGGGCCGAATCTGGACGTCCTGCGGGCCCGCCACGCGGCGCACGTAGGCGCGGTAGGCGTCGCGGTAGCGGGTCAGGGCGTCCGCGCGCTGCCCGGTGCGCGCCGGCCAGTCGCCCAGGTCCAGACCCCGGGCCCCGGCACGGTCCAGCGCCTGCACCGCCGCTGCCAGGGTGGCGTTCCCAGCAGCCCCCACCGCCGCGTACTGGCCCTTGATCAGTTCCTCGGCCTTCAAGCTCCAGGGCAGAATCTCGGCGTCCAGCAGCAGCCAGTCGGTGTTCAAGCTCTCCCACAACCCCGCCTGGGCAGCGGCCTGGCGGGCACGGGTGAGCACGTCCGCTTCCCAGTCTGGCTTGAAAAAGGGCCGCCCGGTGCGGGTGTAGATGCGCCCCAGGCCGTCTGTGCCAAAACGCTGGCCCGCCACCGCCTCGTCCCGGGTGAGCACCAGCAGGGCGCGGCTGCCCATGTGCTTTTCCTCGCAGATCACCTGCGTCGCCCCCTGGCCCCGGAAATAGGCGAACGCCTCGTCGGGATGTTCCAGGTGGTCGGGCCGGGCGCTGGTTTCCACCGGGCTCATGGTGGGGGGCAGGTACACGCACCACTCCGGGGCCACGCCATACCGGCTGAAGGTCTCCACCGCCGCCGCCCGTTCGCCTGCGCGCAGCAGCACGCCGCCAAAGGTGCGGGTTTCCACGCGGCCGGGCTGCAGGAACTCGGCCAGATCAAAGGTGTCCGTAGGGCCCGTGTCGGCCAGCGGGCGGGCGGGCACCGCGTACTGCGCGTGGGCCGGCACGCTCACCAGTTCCTGTTCCGGGTAACGCAGGGCACTCAGCGCGCCGCCAAAAGCGCAGCCGGTGTCAATGTCAATGGTGCGGTTCACCCAGCGGGGCTGCGCCACGGGCGTATGGCCGTAGACCACCTGTGCCGCGCCCCGGTACTCGGCGGCCCAATCGCGCCGCACCGGCAGGCCCAGGTCGTCGGTGCTGCCGTCCACATCGCCGTACAGGGCAAACGAGCGCACCCGGCCACTGCTGCGGCCCTGGTACTTCTCGGGCAGGCCCGCGTGGGCCACCACCAGCTTGCCGTCGTCCAGCACGAGGTGGCTGATCAAGCCGTCAATAAAGGTCCGTACCTGCGCCCGGAATTCGGGGCCGGCCGCGTCCAGCTGCGCCAGGGTGGCGTCCAGCCCGTGCAGGGCCCTCACCGCCTTGCCGTCCAGCGCCCGCTTCAGTTTCTCGTCGTGGTTGCCGGGCACGCACAGGGCGGCGCCGCTGGCGACCATGTTCATCACCAGCCGCAGCACGCCCGCGCTGTCCGGGCCCCGGTCCACCAGATCGCCCACAAAGACAGCGGTGCGGCCCGGCGGTGGGGTGGCGTGGTCGCCGTCCAGCGTATACCCCAGCTTCAGCAGCAGCTCGCGCAGCTCGGTCAGGCAGCCGTGCACGTCGCCAATGAAGTCGAAGGGGCCGTGCAGGTGCTTCTTGTTGCTGTACAGCGGCACGCGCCTCACCTGGGCACCCGCCACCTCTTCGGGGCTGCGCAGCACCCAGACGTGCCGGAAGCCTTCTTTGCCCATGCCGCGCAGCGTGCGGCGCAGTTCCGTCTGCTGGCGGCCAATCACGGCCGCGTTAAAGGGCCGGTCACCGCGCGCCTCGTGCCGGGCTTCCAGCACGCCCCGGGGCAGGTCCAGCACAATCGCCACCGGCAGCACGTCGTGGGCGCGGGCGAGGTCCACGAGGCGGCGGCGGTCATCGGGACGCACCGAGGTCGCGTCAATGACGGTCAGCAGGCCCCGTTCCAGGCGCCGCGCGGCCACGTAAAAGAGGCTGTCAAAGGCCGCCGCGTTGGCGTCCAGCGTGTGTTCGCTGCCGCTGACCAGCGCGCGGAAGTGGTCGCTGCTCAGGACCTCGTAGGGGCCAAAATGCTGCGCGGCAAAGGTGCTTTTGCCCGACGACGACGCGCCGACCAGCGCGACCAGGGCAAGTTCAGGCAGGGGAATCTGGGTCATGGGGGGTCCTTGCGTTCCGGGCGCCCAGCCGGGGCGGCTGGGGCCAAGGCTTCACTGTAGCGGCCCTCCCCTGCCCCCGCCTGCGTCAAATGACGTGGAGCCCGGACCGGGTGTCTCAAGCCCGAAGAGACTCTTCTGAGGCCAAGACATGGCCGAACAGCACCGCCATGTCCTTCCTTCGCCAGAGCCCTTTCTCCGTTCATGCTCGTTCCGCTCGGACTCGTCTGAGACCCGCCTGAATGTTGCCTCAGTCATCTGGCCTACCGTCCCCTTACGTCCGGGGCGTAAAATAGGGAGTTTCGTTCGGCTCACGCCGCAGCCCTGCTTCCCTCCAAGGAGGTTTCATGCTCAAGGTCAAATCCAGTTTCACGCCCTCGGGTGACCAGCCCACCGCCATTCGTTCGCTGGTGGACGGCCTGGACTCGGGCCTGCGCTTCCAGACGCTGTTGGGTGCGACTGGCACGGGCAAGAGTGTCGCCTGGCACGAGCCCGTGACCGTGCAGGTGGCCGGTCAGGTGCAGCGCCTGCCCATCGGTGAACTCATTGACGGCCTGTTCGGCTCTCCGCTGCAGGCCGAGGATTCGCTGGAACTGCCGCCGCCCGACCCCATGCGGGTGCTGGCCTGGGACGCGGGCAGCGGCGAGGTGGCCTGGCGCACGGTGACGGCCCTGTCCCGCCACAGCTCGCCAGAAACGCTGCACCGCCTGACGACCGCCTGTGGCCGCGACGTGACGGTGACAGCCGACCACAGCGTCTGGGTGCTGCGCGGCGGCCAGGTTCACCTGATTCACGGCGACGACGTGCGGCCCGGCGACGCGCTGCCCATTCCCCGGCAGGTGCCTGAACCGCAGGGGACAGTGAACCATCTGGACACCCTGGCCGTGCTGGACGGCACTCCGTTTCATGTGGCGGTGCCGTACACCCCAGAGCAGGATGACGCCTGGCGCGCCCTGGTGAAGGCCCACCACGAGCAACCCAGCGGCAAGCTGCACGCCCTCCGGCACGGCAAGCGGGGCGGTGGCCTGAATGTGGCTGCGGCCAGAGCGGCTGTTCGTCAGGGGCTGGCCGTGGCGGAGCACACGCGGGTGTCGGCCCGGTCCGCACATCTGGCCGGGCAGCTCCCCTTGAGCCCAGCCCTGGCCTTGCTGTTCGGGCAGTACGTGGCTGAAGGGCATGCCGCTCCGGGCTTCGCCCTTATCTCTGTGCGTGACCCGGATGTGCAGGGCCAGTTGACAGCAGCCCTGGCTGAACTGGAGGCGGGGCATTTCCGCCGCGCGGACGGTGATTTCGTGCTTTCGGGCCGGGTCTGGCGCGAGCTACTGGCCCGGCTGATGGGCGAACGCTCGGGTGAAAAGCATCTGCCCACGAACTTTGCGGCCTTTCCAAATGCCTTCCTGGCGGCCCTGTTGCGGGCCTACTTTGAGGGTGACGGTGGCGTGGACGGCGGGGCAGTCACCGCCGTGACCAACAGCGCGCGGCTGGCCGGGGAACTGGCCGAAGCCCTGCTGCGCTTTGGGGTGTGGGCCCGGCTGCGCGAGGTCAAGAAGCGCCGCCCGGACGGCACCCTGGGCACCTATCACAAGGTCACGATTTCAGGGGCCGAGAACCTGCACGCTTATGACACCCAGGTGGGCTTTCTGAGTGCGCGCAAGCAGGAGGCCCTGGCCCGCATCGTGGCCCAGGCCGGCGAGGGCAACACCAATGTGGACTTGGTCCCTGGCGTCGGGCCGCGCCTGCTGGCCGAGCGGGAAGGGGCGGGCCTCTCGCAGCGAGAGGTGGCACAAGCCGCAGGCTGCACCCGGACGATGGTCTCCGCCATTGAGCGCGGCATTCGTGCCCCCAGCGCGGGCCTGTTTCGCCGTCTGTGCCAGGCCCTCCAGCTTCAGGACACTGCGTTCACGGGCCTGGCCGACGTGCACTGGTCGCCGGTGGAGCAGGTGGAACAGGTGGCCCCCCAGACCCCCTACGTGTACGACTTCAGCGTGGACGGCTTCGAGACCTTCCTGACCGGACGCGGCGGGCTGTTCGTTCACAACACCTATTCCGTCGCCAAGGTCATCGAAGAAACCCAGCGGCCCGCCCTCGTCATGGCCCCGAACAAGATCCTGACCGCGCAGCTGGCTTCCGAGTTCCGCGAGTTCTTCCCGGACGCGGCGGTCGAATTTTTCATCTCGTACTACGACTATTACCAGCCCGAAGCGTACGTGCCCGGCAAGGACCTGTTCATCGAGAAAGACGCCAGCGTGAACCAGGAAATCGAGCGCCTGCGCCACTCCACCACCCGCAGCCTGCTGACGCGGCGCGACACCATCGTGGTGGCCAGCGTGTCGTGTATCTACGGCCTGGGCGACCCCAAGGAATACACCGCGCTGAATGCCGTGCTGAAAAAAGGCGGGCAGATGCCGCGCGACGAATTGCTGGGGCGCCTGGTGAACATGCAGTACGAGCGCAACGACATTGAAATGGCGCCGGGCCGCTTCCGGGCCAAGGGCGAGATGATTGAAGTCTGGCCCGCCTACGACGAGCAGCCCCTGCGCATTGAGCTGTGGGGCGACGACATCGAGCGCATCAGCGTGGTGCACCCGCTGACCGGGGACCGCCTGGCCGATCTGGACGCCACCGTGGTCTACCCGGCCAAGCACTACGTGAGCAGCGCGGGCAACATTGAGCGCGCCATCGTGACCATTCAGCAGGAGCTGGACGAGCGGCTGGAGTACTTCAAGTCGGTGGGCAAGCTGCTCGAAGCCCAGCGCCTGAAAGAGCGCACCCTGTACGACCTGGAGATGCTCAAGGTGCTGGGCTACTGCTCGGGCATTGAGAACTACTCGCGCCACATTGATGGCCGCGTGACCGGCGCCACGCCGTACACCATGCTGGACTACTTCCCGGACGACTTCGTAACCTTTATTGACGAGTCGCACGTGACGGTGCCGCAGATTGGCGGCATGGCGAACGGGGACCGCGCCCGCAAGCAGACGCTGGTGGACTACGGCTTCCGCCTGCCTTCAGCAATGGACAACCGCCCACTGAACTTTCAGGAGTTTCTGGACAAGACCGGGCAGACGGTGTTCGTCTCGGCCACGCCGGGCCCCTTTGAGCGCGAGCACAGCGACTCCGTGGCCGACCAGATCATCCGCCCCACGGGTCTCATTGACCCGCCTGTGACGGTACGCCCCATTCAGGGCCAGATTGAAGACCTGCTGGGCCGGGTGCGCGAACGCACGGCGCGCGGCGAGCGCACGCTGGTCACCACCCTCACCAAGCGCATGTCGGAAGACCTCACCGAATACCTGCTGGAAAAGGGCGTCAAGGCCCGCTACATGCACTCCGACATTGACTCCGTGGAACGTCAGGTGATCATCCGCGACCTGCGGCTGGGCCACTACGACGTGCTGGTGGGCATCAACCTGCTGCGTGAGGGCCTGGACCTGCCGGAAGTCTCGCTGGTGGCCATTCTGGACGCCGACAAGCCTGGCTTCCTGCGCAGTGAACGCGCCCTGATTCAGACCATTGGCCGCGCCGCGCGCAACGTGAACGGCGAGGTGATTCTGTACGGCGACACGGTGACGCCCGCGATGCAGTATGCGATGGACGAAACGGCCCGCCGCCGCGAGAAGCAGATGGCCTTTAACGCCGAGCACGGCATCACGCCCACCACCGTCATCAAGGGCGTGCGCGACGTGATTCGCGGCGAGGAGCAGCCCGCCGAGGTCAGCTCGGCCACCGTGGGCGACGACCGCGACAGCCTGGCCGCCCAACTGACCGACCTGGAACTGGACATGTGGCAGGCCAGCGAGGACCTGGACTTCGAGCGCGCCGCCAGCCTGCGTGACCAGATCCGCGCCATTGAGGCCAAGCTGCAGGGCAAGGAGTTCCAGCAGGCCACGGTGCCGGGGCAGAAGGCAAGAAGGAAGGGGCGGCGGTAAGGACAGCCCGCCCCCACCCGGCCATCTGGCGGATGCGCGCCCAGTGGCCGGGTGGTTCTCTTGGGCCATGTGGCCTTCGCCCCGTCCTTTTCAGTCCACCGATGCCCCTGGGGTGGCCGCCGTACAGGTGGGCAACTACCAGCACGACTACGCGCCCTTCTTTCCGCCCGGGTTCTGGGACGGCGTGACGGTTGAGGAACAGACGGGCGACTGGCAGGCGTGGCTGAACGAACACCCGGGGGACGTGCTGCTGGTGCAGCCTGAAGGCGAAGCCATCGCCGGGTATGTGCTGGCGCGCCTCTCCCCTTTCCACGGTACCGACGCGGAAGTTATGGCCCTGCATGTTCGTCCAGGCTCGCGGGGCCGGGGCTGCGGCGCGGCCCTGCTGCGCGCGGCGCTGCTGGCGTTGCAAGCCCGGGGCGCCCAGAGTGTGGGCCTCTCCACGCTGGAAGCCCATACCTCGCGCGCGTGGTACGAGCGCCTGGGTGGGCAACGCGGCGAGCCCCCGACCCAGACCTACGGCGACCATGTGGTGCGCGAGGTGGTGTTCGTCTGGCCGGAGTTGAACGCCTTGGTGGAACGGCTTGAGCCCGCCACCCGTTAGCCAACAACTGTCGTTCCGCAGGCCGGTCATCACACCGCCAGCAACGAGGGGACTTTCTCCGGGGTTGGAGGTGAAGGGGCCTACACCACGGTCAAACCCCCACCCGTCGTTCCAGGTGGGGGCCTTCTTGCTCTGCACAAATTGGCCGCCGACCTTCTCCCCTTGGCCGTTGGTGGTGCTGCCGCTCAGAATCCAGGTCTTCACGGTCGAGCGCGTAGCCAGCTCGGAGGGACCAGCGTGGCGGGGCTGAGCGTTTTCGCACCTCCCGCCAGAGCAGCAGAACAACGGTTAGTGGAGAAGGGAGCTCGCGCTCATTTCCCAGCTGATATGGGGTGGCCCACCAGCTCTGACACACCCCACAAATCTGCGGCAACCCACCGTGCCGGCCCAGAGGAACGAACCAGAATGGCAGGAATTCCTGCTCCAGCCGCACCCTGGATATCGGCGGTGAGGCTGTCACCAATCATCCACAGCGGGGTTGCACCCGGATGGGCCTC